>NZ_JBFRLK010000066.1:0-30052 GCF_041469805.1 Vibrio sp. 10N.286.48.C11
AAAGTGCGATCCCGCCCTGTGGTTAACCCTGTATTGATAATTATACTAAAGCCCTTTATGGTCTGCACAACTGGATGAAAACAAAAGAATATAATTGCCCATGAAAAAGAAAATCTTACCTATCCCTCTGATTCTACTGATTCCAATTGTCATGCTGGTTGTGGTGATAGTAGCGGGTATTTATCGCTTTAGCTTAAGTGATGAAGAGATCTTGGCGAAGTTTCCTTCTTCTCAAGTGAGTTATGACCCAGTCGTAGAAACCGTTTTTGATTTGAAGACGACCAATCCATGGACAATTAAAGTTCCTGAGACTAACGCCTACGCTTTTATCAATGAAGTTGATGAGCCTAGAGCCATCGCGTTTGGACGCTATGACTCAGGTGTTGAGCGCGGTGTGGTAACGGTAGACACCAATAATCTTTCAGCCGCCACGTTGGGCAAGGCGAGTTTCTTTGTCGCGCCGATGTGGATATCTAACCAAGGCAGCGGTGTTTTCTATTATCTAGGCCTGTTTAAGCATGACCAGCAACGAAGCCGTGTGGTGTTAGTCGACCAACTTTTACTGGGTGATCGTATACAAATTCAGACATTGGAGGTAGCTCAGCAGCCAGGTTCGCAATCACAGAATAAACTTACTGGGGAAGGTTTTATCGGCTTTACTCAGCATTCTGCGGAACAATCATTTGCAGAACCCCCTTCTGAAAAGGTGTTAATGAGTTTTTCTTTTGATACGCAATCAATTGGTAAGCAATAACGTTTTCGTGAATGTAAGGATCTGTTGTTTATGTGAGCCAAATTACATATTATCTTAGTTAGATGAATGAAATTTAGACACAGTTAGCTTTGTGTCCGCTTATTATTACAAATGGAGCTTGCGAATGATTAATAAACGTTTTTTTAAGACGAAAGATGAAGTTGAAGTGACCTTCGAGCTAGAAGCTCAAGAAGCGAACTCTGTATCCATCGTTGCTGACTTTCTTGATTGGAAAGCCACCCCAATGAAAAAACTGGCCAAAGGGAAGGTTTACAAGTTTAAAACTCGTCTACCTAAAGATGGCGAGTTTCAATTCCGCTACCTAGTTGATGACCAACAATGGGTGAACGATGCGAATGCTGACCGTTACATCCCAAATGAGTTTGGTGAAGACAACTGCTTAGTGTCGACGGTTAACGCATAGTCTTTGTCTTAAAATCAGCGACTAATTCGCTTCGTTTATTAATTATTCGAAACGGGATAACGTCAACCAATAGAAAGCAGAAACTAGCCGTTTCTGCTTTTTTATTTTTAAATTTAGCGGTTAATTTTATTTCTCATCTAGTGGCTCTTCATCTACGGCAACTCAATGACTTAGGCTAAGTTGGGAAGATTCACATCATATTATGACAATGCATTGATGATTTATGCGTTTGAAAAGCATATCCTATGCCTTTATATTGTAGAAAGACCTGTTTACCGTGTATTCAAAAATATTTTCCTCTCCGTTTTCCGAGCTTTCACCTGTAAAAAAAGTAGCTATTTTAGGACTGCCACTTATTGCTGCGATTGGTGTTGCTTTGCAATCGTCACAATCGGATCTGACGAAAACGATCGATCTTGATTTGCCCGACTCAACCGTTATTGAGTCAATTCTGTCACCATCTTCTGTTACCGTTATTGAGCCGCCAACGTTTGAGTACCAAATTCAAACGGGCGATAACTTGAGTAGCATCTTCACTCAGCTTGGATTTTCTTACAAATCGATGATGAGCGTGATGGAAACTGATTTGAACTTCCTTGCTTTAGATACGCTTCGTCCGGGTAATACATTACGCTTTTGGCGTGATGAAGCGACCGGCGACCTTTCTAAAATGGAACTTCAATTTAGCGTCGCGGACAAAGTGGTTTACCGATTACTTGATGACGGCAGCTACGAATTCGATGACATCTCTATTCCTGGTGAATGGAAGCAAAAACCTTTAGTGGGTGATATTCAAGGCAGCTTCTCTATGTCGGCGAACAAGGTTGGCCTGAGCAGTCTTGAGATTGACCATATTGTGACTCTTCTTAAAGATAAGCTGAACTTTAGCCGAGACCTACGTGCTGGCGATCAGTTTGAAGTGCTTCAAAAAGCGCAATATGTTGATGGTGTTGCAACCGGAAAACGTGAAAATGAAGCAATTAAGATCATGAATCGTAACCGCGTTGTGTCAGCATACTTACACACTGACGGACAATATTACGATGCTAATGGCGATAGCTTACAACGTGCTTTCCAACGTTACCCAGTGAGCAGTAGCTGGCGCCAAAGTTCTCAGTTTAACCCTAAGCGCTTACACCCTGTGACTGGCCGCATTTCACCGCACAACGGTACGGATTTCGCGACACCAATTGGCACACCTGTTCAAGCAACGGGTGATGGCAAAGTGATCATGACGCGTAAACACCCTTATGCGGGTAACTATGTGGTGATTCAACACGGTAGCACTTATAAAACGCGCTACTTGCACTTAAGCAAGATCCTTGTTCGTAAAGGACAAACGGTATCTCGTGGTCAACGTATTGGCCTATCGGGTAAAACGGGTCGAGTGACAGGTGCTCACTTGCACTATGAACTGATCGAACGTGGTCGCCCTGTTGATGCGATGAAAGCGAATATCCCAATGGCCGATTCTGTGCCTAAAAAGGAAAAAGCGACATTCACAGCCGCGAGAGATGAAGCCGACAAGCTATTGAAGGCAGCGTTAGAAACGCGCAATCTAGCAATGGTTAATAATGCTAGTAAGTAGCTAGCCATTAAACTGTTTTAAAGCCGCAAGAGCATCACAAAGCACAGTCAGTGTTAAGTGATGCTCTTGCGGCTTTTTAGTTCTCAATAGAAGGTTCGGTAAGGGTTTAAACTAAAGGCTCTGAGTGCGCGACATAGCTAACGATAGCTTCAGGCCGCATTGGAGGTGAGTAGAGGTAACCTTGGATCTTGTCACATCCCATCGCGTGCAGCTTTTCTAATTGCTCACGCTTCTCAACACCTTCCGCAACCAAAGATACATCGAGTCTATGGGCCAGTTGAACAATCAGCCATACTACGCTCTCTGAGGTCGAACTAGTTAACAAGTCTCGAATAAAGGTCGCATCAATTTTAATGCAATCGATAGGGTAGCTGTGGATGTAGTTCAAACTGGAGTAGCCTGTACCAAAGTCGTCGAGTGCAATCGTGAAGCCTTGTCCTCTCAGAAAGTTAAGCGCGGATTTTGTCTCTTGTGTTGGCGATAACAGAACGGTTTCGGTTAACTCGATAACAAACTCATTCGCCTTAAAATGGTGCTGTTCAATGGTTCGAGTCAGGTAGGATATATAACGTTTCGAATCAGTAAGCTCGTGCGCAGAGCAGTTGATTCCAAGTTTAACCTTGTAGCCCAAGCCTTGCTCTAGTGTGGTTTTAGCGCGGCACACCAATTCAATAATGCGTTCACCTAATTCGACAATCAGCCCTGACTCTTCTGCCACTTGAATAAACTCTACGGGTGAGATGTCTCCATGTCTGGCGGTTTTCCAGCGAGTCAGTACCTCGAAATATTCCCATTGCGTTTCACCTTGACCCACAATCGGCTGTACCACTACGTACATTCCATTGCTGTCGGGGATATAGCTTTGTGAAATTGGGTTTTCCAGCTCACTTCGTAGCGCTGCGACTAGCTCGGTTTTTCTTTGGTAACGAACTCTTAAGTGAGTGTCATAACATTGAATATGAGTATCTTGGCTGTGTTTACACTCTTTAAGCGCCAAGCTGGTATTGAAGATGATTTGCTCAACGTCTTTGTTGTCTCCATCCGAACTGGCAATACCGATGCTGACGTCGAAATCTATCTTGATATCAACGCTACTGTAGCCCTGCTTAATTTTGGCCAGTATTTGTTCGCACACGGCTATCGGATCAGAATGGTAGGTGATGAAGGCGAACTCGTTGCCAGCAGTCCGGAAAGTCAGGTTGCTTTCAGGTAAAGTTCGGCGCAATATTTCTGCGACAAACTGCAGCACCTTGTCGCCAATATAATTACCGTGCATATCATTAATGGCTTTGAAGCTATTGATATCGAGTAAAGCCAATGTAAACGGAGTGACGCTCTGTTGAGTAATCGACTCTAAGGTATCTGATAAACAGCTTCGGTTGAGTAACCCGGTTAGGCTGTCGTGTGACACCTCATAACTAAGCTGATTTACAAGTTGTTCGGAACGATCGTTAAACCACATTTCACGCAAGGTGTGGATGATGATGTCGGCGAACAATTGATGGTGCTTTACCACGTCTTGTTGCTGGTCAGGGCTAAGAGGCGAGGTGAACGTTGAAAACAGCACGCCCATCACTTCGCCACTTTGAGTTTGAGTCGGGATCGCGATGGAGTTTTGTGAGGTGATTTCCTGCCTAAATGCCGATGTTGGCAATGACTGGACGATGTACTGAGAAAATGAGCAATCTGGGTGTCTTTGATTGACGGCTTGTTGGTAGATGTGACCATGGCGCGCATTGATTTTGTCATGTAATACATGATCAGAATGGGCGATCACCAAAGGAACGGTTTGGTCAGGGAAGTACTTCTTCTCAATGATGCTAGTGTATTGAGTATCAAAGGTCTGATGTAAAGTAAGCACAGCTGACTCTAAAAGGTCGATACCTTCCAATTTCAGCAAACGGCCAATGCGCTCTGTGTCTATCATGCTATTGTGCGTATGTTGAGTCATAGCCACTACCCCTAGTTAACCAGATTCACTGTGTAAGCGGTATACGTATTATCTTGTATATGTGCGAATTTGTATAATCTATATGCGTCAAGTTTATTATTGGCCGTGTTGTATAACTTTTCAAATTAAAATGTGACTTATTTCACAGAGCTTGCGTGCTACGCTCTTTGTCTAGCCTGTCTTTCAGATGGTCCAAAAAGAGCTTGGTTCGCGTGTGCGAGTAATCAAGCTTAGGGTAGTACGCGTAAACCATCACTTCGTCGGCGGTAATATTTGGCAATACTGGAACTAATGTCCCTTGCTTTAGATCCTCTTTGATCATCGCTTTGATGGTTAACAGTACGCCCATTCCTCGCTTCGCAGCATGAAACAAAGCCTCTGGATTGGTGGTCGCAAAGTTACCATTGAGGGTGATGCGTTGCCCTTTGGTGAGTGTGACTTCTCGGGTAGGGCGCTCTCCCCAAATCAAAGAGTTGTGTTGTTCTAAGTCCTGCTCGTTGGCGGGGTAACCATGTTTAGCTAAATAGCTTGGCGCTGCATAGAAGCTGGCTTTGTGTTCAAACAGCGGTGTTTTCTTGAAGCTTAATGAGTTGAGTTGTTCTAGTTCACGACTGATTACCAAGTCCAAGCCAAGTTCGGGTAATTGACCGGGCGTAGTGGTGATGAGTTGTACCTTAATATCAGGGTACTTTTCTAAGAAGTCGTCCATGTATTGCACCAGAAACTTAGAGCCAACCGCAATCGTAGCGCCAATCTTTAATAGGCCTGCTGGGGTTTGGTTAACCGAGCGAGTCTCATCAATAATGGACTGCCAATTGTCGAGCTGATCCTTGGCTCGCAGGTAAAAGAGCGCACCTGCTTCGGTTTGGCTAATTGATCGCGTGGTGCGCTTTAACAGTTGGGTGCCTATGCGCTCTTCTAGCCAGTTCACTCTTTTGCTGATCGCCGAGCTGGTGGTGTTAAGTTTTCGAGCAGCACCATTGAAGCTACCTTCTTCCACTACTCTGACATAGCTTTTTACGTTAAGAATCCAATCCATATTATTTCCTGTTAGGACTTAATAAAATTCCAATTTAGCTAATTATCAATTATTGGTTTTGAATGTAAACTCATCTAATGAACAAATATCAAACGAATAGGGAATTTTTTGAGCCAATCGACCTTTAAAAAAACGCCGTTACTCTTAGCAATGATGATTATTGCTACGGGGCAGGTGGGTGTGAGCATCTACTTGCCAGCATTGCCGTTAATTGCTTCTGACTTAAGTGCTACTCAAGTAGATGTACAGCTGCTCGTCACGCTGTTTCTGGTGGGTTTTGGCTTGTCTCAGCTATTTTACGGACCGATGTCCGATGCGGTGGGAAGAAGACCTATTTTCTTGTTAGGTCAGGGTGTTTATTTGATTGGTACAGTCGTTTGTGTTGTGTTTTCTGACAATATGACGGCGCTAGAAGTTGGTCGCTTGCTACAAGGTTTAGGGGCGGGTAGTGCCTCGGTTCTTGGGCGAAGTGTGCTTCGTGACAGCTATGATGGTTCACAGCTTACCAAAGCGTTGTCTTATATCTCGATCACCGCGTCGATTATGCCGATCATTGCGCCGGTATTCGGTGGTTGGATTTCATTTCACCTCGGTTGGCAGGCGGTGTTCCTGTTCGTTTTATTGTATCTACTAGCGATATTCACACTGGGTTACTTTGTTCTGCATGAAACTTTGCCATACGGAAAGAGCCGCTTTGATGCGTGCCAAGTGGTGAATAACTACGGACGCTTGTTGACCAATCGCCAAGTGTTGACCAGTGCCAGTTACAACTGGATGAGCTACAATGGCGAGTTTGGTATCGCTATCGTTGTTTCCATTCTTAATGCAAGAGCAATTGGGGCTGACCGCCGCTGAATATGGTTCATTAATGATTGTCCCTTCGGCAGGCTTACTGATAGGTAGCGTCGCTTTAAACTTACTCAATCGTAGGTTTAGTACGCCCCAACTGATGAGCCTAGCTATTTTGATTATCTTGGCATCGGGAACTTGGCTTCTTACTCATGAGTTATCCATCTTTAACTTAGTTTGGGCGTTTACTTGGTTGGCGATAGCACAAGGCATCTCGTTCCCATTATCAATCAGCATGTTATTAGAACCTCATAAGAAACAAGCGGGCGCAGTGTCGGCATTGTCTGGCTCAATTCAGATGTGTTTAGCGGGTTTATTGGGTGGGTATCTGGTAGAAAGTTGGGTCACGACTCATCTACAGTTAGGCGTGTTCTACCTCATTATTGGCGCAGCCATGGGCGGAGTGCTTTGGTCTTCAACCAAAATGAACAACAAAGGCGATACTGTTGAAGTGGAATATAGCTAAACACTAAATTCACTATCGTTTAACGCACCATCGTTAATACGTTGTATTTGTGCTGATGGTTTTCTACAATGCTTCGGTCCATTGAATAGGTAAGAACAAAATGCAGCAAAATGAATTTGAAGTACTGGTAAAAGCTATCTGCGCACTAGATGGCCTGCCTCAAGCGCTTGAGCTATTGAAATCTAATGAGGATACAGAAGTCGCTGAGGCTGCTGCATCACTGACTGGTCAATTTGCACTTGCTGAAGTGGAAGGCGAAAAGCGTATTTACCACGTGACGCTTCAAGAAAATGAACAAGGCGAAGAGCAAGAGTACATCGAACATGTTATGAATGAAGGCGATGACTTAATCAAATTTGCAGCTTGGTTCTTTGAAACGATGTTTGAATTGAAGCAAAAAGACACATACCAAATTGCCGGTAAAACTTACAGACAGCCAAAGCGCAGCTAGGTTTCTCAGTAAAGCATTTTAGAAAGCAGCTCTATTGAGCTGCTTTTTTTATCAGTGTCTAAATCAATGTCTTGGGTTGTTATTAGGAATGGAGCATTAAGCTCAAACCAGAATTTAGGTTAACTCATTGATATACAAAAACAATGCTGATTAGCACAGAGACAAAATTAGGCTAATTGCAAATGAATGCTTAATATTGCATTAAAGTGTGATTTAGATCTTGTTTTTGGGCGTTTTAAGTGTAGAATCCGCGCTAAAGAAAGTTGATTATGTGCGGAGATAAGCATGAATTACGAACTAGGCCACGCATACCTTGGTCAAATGGCAGCAAAAAACATGATGCACGAAGCATTGTACGGCACTTCAAAGCCAAAGAAACCATCGTTCTTTAAGCGAATGATGAAGAAAATGGCTAAATAAGCATTTTCAAAAACGGAATTTTAAAAGGCCTTAAACTCGATGAAGTTTAAGGCCTTTTTCGTTTTAGCGATTGGTGAAAGTTATCGCTTTGTTTTGTTGTGGATGGACACAAAAAATACCAATTAAGCTTCTGACTAATGGCTTTTAATGAACTCAGCCAGCAGATTGATTGGATAAGTCGACCACATTATTAGGGATGCTATCTAAGCCATTCTCTTTCATCCACGCTTCTAAGTTATCGGCACCACCGATGTACTTACCATCAAGCCAGATCTGCGGGACGGTGACCGGTGTTTTCTCACCAATGTGTGCTTTTACCTCTGGAATCATACGGTACAAAGCGGCGCTGTCTTTTACGACATCGTGGTATTGGTATTCAACACCCGCTTCATCCAGCATTTTCTTCGCTTTAACACAGAATGGGCAGGTCGCCTTACCATAAACGATGTTGCCTTTTAGGCTGTCTCGTTTGGTCCACTCTTTGATCACCGATTGGATTAACACACCGCGATTCAGCGCTTCACCTTGGCTGACCACTTTGCCTTCAACAACAAGGATTGGAGCATGCCAAGAGCCTAGTTTTAGCGGCTCCCACCAGTGAGACAACCAATCTTTCACTTCCAGTTCGACATCGACATCGGCCAACTCATTCTCAAAAGTATCCTTCAGAATGTCTTTGGTAAGGGTACATTCTCCACATGGGATGTTAACTTTAAATGGACCCCAGCTGCCTGCCCAACGGTATAGTGTAATCTTGACTGGTTTCTTCATGGTTACGGCCTCGTTTGAATTCTCTTATCCATATAGAACGGACTGTCGAACTATTTATTTCACCAACCTTAAACTTTCTTCACTTTTGAAGGTTTTTTAGTTTCCCAGTGCGTTATAAATGCAACTGACGCAATAATAATAGCAGCCCCTAGCCATAAACGACCCGGTGGAACCCAACTAAATACAATCCAACCTGCTAAAACGTTTAGCGGTAATTTGGCGTGGTCAAAAGGTTGCACAAACGAAGCATCAGCGACCGAGTAGGCTTTTACTATCGCCCATTGAGCGAGTGCCGTCATAACACCGATAACAATCAAGATAGCCCAAATTGTACCGCCGCTTGGCGTCTGCCAATCTGGCGCGGCAAGCAGGATGTTAAATGGTGTGATTAATAGCAGCAGGTAAACCACCATGGTTGAAGGGCTGTCTTGTGAAGAGAGCTTTTTCACCATCAGTGAGTAGCATGCCCAGAAGAAAGCGGCACCGACTGGTAATAACGTTGCCCAGTTAAAATCTTCAGCCCACGGCTCTAGAATCACCATCGCACCCACGAAGCCTGCTAAGGTCGCGCCCCAGCGAGCAGCCCCAACTTTCTCTTTTAAGAAAAGCCCTGAACCAATGGTTGCAAACAATGGCGATGTCATGAGAAGGGCAATGCCTTGCCAAATTGGTACTGGGTAAGCCAGTGCCCATATCCAAAGTTGAATACCAATAACAGACAAGAAGACACGGAATACGTGCAATTTGAGGTTGTCGGTTTTTAGCGCGCGGCGAATACCCAGCGTTTTTAGGTAAGGAAGAATAGCGAATAACGCGATGGCGTATTGAATGACGGCAACGGTGGTAGAAGTAAGTCCGAAATGAATGCTAGCAATTTGAGTTAGGCTGTTAATAACGGCAAAGGCTAGGCCTGCGGTTAGCATCCAGCTAGCGCCTTGGATCGGATGGTGTTGTGACATGATGCTTCTAATTATTTGATGTGGTTCACCTATGATACGGATTTAGCACCACTTAACCAGAAAAAGCATTGATGAAGTCAGTCAGAATATTTGAATATGAAAAAAGGTTGAGCCATTGCCCAACCTTTTTAGTCTGTATCTAAAGTCGATTTAGATTAGAAGTCGTAACGTACACCTAGGCGAAGAGAGTCTTCACTTTGTGTTTCTAAACCTGCAACTTTTACGTCGTCTAGATTGTTTAATTGGTAAGCAACGTATGTACGGATAGATTTGTTGAACTTGTAAGTACCAGTCAGCTCAAAGAAGTCAGCTGTGTCTACAGTTAAGTTCTGTGTCGCGTCTTTTTCTTGTTTTTGGTACAAACCTGCCAGTTCAAATTGGTCTGTTAGCTTGTATTTAGCAGCAACTTCCACACCAGAGAACTCAGTTTTTGCTTTGTCGTCTAGGTCACCCATTGTGTAGGTTGCACCTAGGTATAAAGCATCCATTTTGTAGTTAATACCAGCAATCAATGCTGTAGCTGAACCATTACCAGTACCGTTGTCGTTACCTGAGTAACCAAGACCGAAACCTAAGCCCATCGGTAGTGTGTAAATGCCAGAGATACCGTAACCGTCAGTATCTTTGTCTTCACCAGCAATCAAACTTGCTTTAAGAGAAAGTGCGTCTGCGTCGTAAGCGTATACAAACGTGTTATTGATTTGCTCGTCACCTGCATTGATGAATGCTTTTTGGTCACCAGAGTAGATAGTAACATCCGACATTTCTGAGATTTGAGCTGCAGCTGTATCTTGACGACCTACTGATACTGCGCCGAAGTTACCTTCAAAACCTGCATACATGTAACGTTGCTTAAAGTTTTCAGTCTTACTGTTATCAGCAGAAGATTTCACGCTTTGTTCTGCTTCGTAGAAACCAAAACCAGATAGGTCGCTAGTGATTTCTGTAGTACCACCCACATTCAAACGTACACGGCTTTTGTTTTCCATTGTACCTTCAACTTCAGCACCACCTGAACCAATGAAATCACCACGGAATTCCGCACGACCACCAATCTTAAGCTCAGTACCGTCAGAGCTGTAAACTGTTGCTGCTAGAGATGAACCTGAAACTAGTGCTGCTACCACTGCAGAAGCTAGAACTGCCTTTTTCATAATCACTTACCTTGTATTTTAAAATCCGTGAGCAATGCGCTCTCCGTTTCGATATGAAGCTAATTTAGAGCAGATAAATTAAGCTTTCATTTCCATAAAATTACATTTTCGTGAATGGGGAACTTTTTTAAGTGTTGATTTTATTGCACTTTTACTTCATGCGACTGAGTGTTCTATGAATAGTTATACAAGTTGCGTGTATTTCAAAGGTCACATTGGCAAGTTTTACCTTGGAATCACGTATGTCGATGGTGGTGAATTTTGGCTGCGCTGAGAGCTTGTTAATCTGATTAACTGCTTGTACTGGTAAGGATATCCTCTATGATGCAAAAACTTAGAAGAGAATAGATTCTGCTCAACAATATGGAGACGTTGGATGAAAACAGAGTACTTAGGCGATGTTTTACAAGGTAGGCAGGTTATTGGCTCCTTGAATGTTGAAGACCTACCCGTTGGAGAGCACCAGTTTTGGTTTCAAGTCACCAGTGATGGGCTAGGGCAACCTAAGAACATGCCGGTTTCTGTTTTCAAAGGCAGTCAAGAAGGTCCTAAGTTGATGATCACCGCCGGTATTCACGGTGATGAGCTAAACGGAGTGTTGGCTGCACAGCAAATTATCAGGGACTTAGTCGGTAAAACGCTCAAAGGCACGGTAACGATTGTACCTACTGTGAATCTGTCTGGCTTGCTGAACCATAGCCGTGATTTCATCTCTTCGGATCCGGGTTCTTGCCCTGCTAATCTTAATCGACTCTTTCCGGGTGACGCGAATGGCTTGGCTGCGGAGCGCTTTGTTGCGTCTTTGTGGGAGCGTTTGCTTAAGCATAATGCCACCTTCGCCGTTGACCTCCACACTCAAACTCGTGGCGCAGTTTATCCACTTTATGTGTTTGCTGATTACCGCATAGAACAATGTTTGGAGATGGCGAGGCTGATGCAGCCCGATTGTGTTCTGAATGACCCTGGTGACCCAGGTATTTTGGAAACGGTTTGGAATCGAAGTGGAATTCCGAGCATCACGGTGGAAGTTGGGATGGGGAAATTTACTCAGCCTGACATGATTCAACGAGCGGTAGACGGTGTTTTTAACATGCTGTCTTATTATGAAATGTTCGAGGTTGAAATAAATCATCCCGAGAAAATGCAGCTGCCGAGTATGGATTGGATAGAGGGTAATGATGTGGTTTCTATCCGCGCTGATATTGGTGGTTTCGTATTGCCGCAGGTTGAGCTTTTGCAAAGTGTCGAACAAGATGATCTGCTCGCCATTCAATATGACGCTTTTGGTAATGAGTGTCGCCGTTATCACGCGCCGTCTGCCGGACGTGTCCTTAGCTATAACGTGGATGCGCTAAGGGAGCCGGGTGCGCTTGTTTGTCGCTTGCTGAGTTAAGGCTCAGTCGGTTGGACGTTTCCGTGTTAATGCACTGTGTTGTTATCTAAAACACGTAAAAAAAGACCGAGCTAGGCTCGGTCAAAGGACAGTTGTCTAGAGTAAGCACGTCTTGGACTCATCGAGAGAACTGCTTTTAGAGTAGCGAGGCTAGATTAAGAATCCATTGCAAGATAGTGACACTTCGACTGCTTTTCTATTTCAAAAATAATATTGAAAACATTATCTTAAACTCATCAAAAACCCGACTGCGAGTTACGCGAGTCGGCTTTTTATTACTTCTCTTTTGAATCTTTATCTCTATCTACACTCGATTAAAAAGCGTCATCCACGACCTCTTTTAATCGGTCGTAAGGCACATATCCTGGTAAAACATTTCCGTTCATCATCATGGTTGGAGTGCCCGTTAAGCCGAGTGCACTGAACGTTTGATGGTTAGTGGTTAGAACCTGGTTTTGTTCTTGAGTTGTTTTTAGTTCCGCCTCTGTTCCCGTCTTCTTGGCAACGGCTTCTAGTGAGCTTTTCGAGTGAATACCGCTTTTCGCCATCAGCAATCTATCAACTTCAGGGAATGCTTCTGGGTTATCTTTCCATACTTTCATCGCGTATAGCGCCGCGTTGGTGTCTAGCCCCGCAACTTGTTGTTGCTTAAACGATAAGTACACGTTGATCACTTTAATGTCGCTGTTTTCAGAGGCTAATTGAACCAAGCCTTTTTCCAAGCGCTTACAGTAAGGGCAGTTATAGTCGGTAAAGTTAATGATGACCGATTTACCATCTGGATTGCCAAGGATCGGGTGAGCGTCATTGTTGTATAACCAATCATGGCTTTCCGCTTGGGCTTTCTTCGCTTGCTCTTGACCTGCTACGTACTGCTCTAAACTGGTATGCAATCCAGAGATCGTCGATGGATTTTCCTTCAGGAATTGATTAATTTCTTCAAGTTGTTGAGTTTGTTCTTTGTTTAATTCTGCGAAGGCATTAGTACTCATTAATGAGCCTATAATCAGTGCGCTTATCAGATGCTTTTTCATATTGTCTTTTCTCTAATTCGTGATAATCGTGAGCGCTTATTGGGTTGCGCTCACATTAATATTGTTTGTTAAACTGGCTGAGTCGGTTTATTCACTTAGCTTTGCTCTGTTTTTCTTTGTGAGCGAGTTAGGCAAAGTAGGTTCTTAACCACAGCCCTATAGGAGAAGTAACGCCTGTTGCGATACTGCTGATCTTTCCGTCTTTGATGATGACGATGCTTGGAGTGACATTAACGCCCCAACTTCTGCTGATTGATCCAGAAAGATCATTGATAACAGGGAAGTCATACTCTTTTGCATCCAAGTAGCGCTGGACACGTTCGTCTGAACCAGACGATAGAGCGACTGAAACCACCTGATGGGAATCGCTAAAGCCATTGACGGTTGGGCTTACAAATTTGCAGGCACCACACCAAGTCGCCCAAAAATAGACAATGACTGGCTTACCATTTTTGCTTAGCTCGATAACATCAATATCTTCGCCTTGGAGCGATTGACCCACAATTGGAACCGCATCGCCCTGAGGCATACTTCTGCTGTGATAAAAGTCCATGACAAATGAAACCACGCCAACGATCAATATCATTGAAACCAGTTCCTTTCCCCACTTCTTAAGACGGCTTGGCTTTTTGGCCTCACCCTTTACAGCGTTGTCTTTAGTCGTGTTAGATTTATCTTCATTGTTGGGAGTCTTCATCAGTTATCTCGCAGCATCGATGGCTTGAACGACAGTGTCACTGTTGAGAATGACAGGCAGTGGAATGCCGCTTTTATAGCTCGGACCATAGACGATATTAAATGGCACACCAAATCGCCCATTACTTTGTAAGTATTGAGTGACATTTTCACTTGGTGTTGTCCAATCACCTTTCATCAAAACAATGTCTTCTTGCTGTAGGTGGCTGTAGACAGGGTCTTGAAGGATGACGCCGATCTTGTTGGCTTTACAGGTGATACACCAATCAGCAGTCACATCAACAAACACCGTTTTGCCTTCATCAACTAACTGAGGGATTTGCTTCGCATCCAGCTTTTGCCAAGCGAGATCGTCAACAATCGGTGTCGCCCAGTTATCAGCGGTGACACTACCGACGATCAATGCAGCACCAAACACCAAGGTTGTGGTTGCGACGATAGGAATAAGCACCTTGCGACCCAACTTACGGCCAATCCAAACCAATACTGAAATCACGATAAATAGCGACAGCAGGATAGTTGGGAATTTACCAATGAATGGACTCAGAAGGCTTGTTAGCCATAGGCTGGTAATGAACATCATTAAGCCAAACACCAGTTTAACTTTGAACATCCACGCCCCAGGTTTTGGAAGCAATTTGGTTAGGCTTGGGAATAGCGCAAAGATCAACCAAGGCGCACTCATACCGATACCAAGCGCGATGAAGATAGCCCATAACTCTTGGTAGCTTGCTCCAAGTGCATAAGCAACCGCAGTGCCAAGGAATGGCGCGCTACACGGCGTTGCTAACAGCGTTGCAAACATGCCTTGAACAAAGTGGCCAGAATGTGAGTCATCGCCTTTGGTTGCCATCCAAGTGTTTAAACCTGATGGTAGTCTGAATTCGAATAACCCAAGCAGGTTAATCGAGAACAGCAAAGTGATGATCAGCATGAACCCGATGAACCAAACGTTTTGGAATTGGATTCCCCAACCAATCGCATTACCACCCATTTTTAGAGCAGTCATACCTAGAGCTAACAGCGCAAATGATGTAATGACACCTGAAGCAGAAGCTAAGAATGAGAGTCGAATATGACGATTAGATGCACCTTGGTTTTGAATGATGCTGTTTAATTTCATTCCTAAGACTGGCAACACACATGGCATGATGTTGAGGATCAAACCACCAATTAAAGCGAAGCCTATCATCGCCAAAAAGCCGTTGTTGCTTGTTTGGTAAGCGATCGGTTCTGAGCCAACTTTGGCCGTCATCTCTTCGGCGAAATTAGTGTCTGAAACGGTGACACTCACGTTACGGTCCGTTAAGTCGACTTCACCTATCCAGTTGCTCACATCAAATACGGCCGTCATTGTATTGTCTGTGATGTGGACGCTTGGTTGAGAGAAGAAGTCATCAATCACTTCTTGCCCGTCAATCAACACCATCGGCTTATCCCAGCCATTTTTACTTGTCAGCTGAGTAACCAGTTGCTGCTTGCTCTTGTCCCAAAATAGACCATTGACTGAAGTGCGATTAGCTTCTCGTGGAGATTGGCTCATGCCTTGGTTGAACAAGAACATCGCTTCTTCATCGAGCGCTAAAGTTTGTGGGTCAATCGGCAGTTCGATATCGTAATCGGTTAACACACAGATATTGGTACACGACGGAAAGGTAAACGATGCCCTGAATATCGCAGGCTTCATGTTGTCTTTCAGGGATAAAGTGACAGGAAAGCTGACATGTTTTTTGTAGCCTAACGTCATGACGTCAAGCTGCTCGTAGTATTTAGGTATCGGCCAGTGCCACTCTACTGACTCAATGTTTGTTGAACCAGACCAGTCCCAGCTTGGCGGAATGCCACCTTCGCCTGGGCTGCGCCAATAGGTTTTCCAGTCGCCGTCGAGCACGACATCGAGCACGGTTTGGATCTTAGAGCCGTCATCCGACTGTTCACCCGTCGACATCATTCGCATTTTAACAGGCGGATGCTCAGGCACACTAAGCCAGCCCGTTGTCTGTGCCAAGGCGGTAAATGACGTCATAACCAAAAGGGCAGTGACTAAGGTTTTCGCGCATGTACGCATAGAGAATGCCAATGAATCGACAAACTTAGTTAGTAGTGTGTTGTACACAAATGTATCTCCAAAAAATAAATAAAAGGGTGTAGTAGCCCGGTTATTTACTCTCTAAATATACAGTGCTTTAGATGCAATCGGTGTTTTGTCGGTCGAGTAGAGCGATGATTGTCTCTAGATAATCTCGAGATGTGAGGAGGTAAGTTAAACGCAACAGCAATAATAAGTACGAATGGGATCAGCCAGCCGGTTTTTGGGGCGGCAAAGGTCAGCATTTTCGAACTTAGGCTGCATGAATTTGAATTGGGGGACGTTAACATTTTTGAGGCTTCTAAGCCGAAAACGCTGGCGTATAGAGCAGCCATTTTTTCTGAAGAAGCGATGTTGGTTTGGGGATTACTGGTTTCTGTATGAGTTTGTGTGCCAACTAGGACTGATTGGCCATTAGCGGATGCAGATAACGATACTTTCTTGACGGCCAGAGTGCTCGCCAGACAAGTTACGATAACCAGTCCGGTAAGGAAGAGCGCCCAAAGCGAATGCTTTTGTCGGCGGTTCTGTGTGGATAAGAAAAGTAGCGATGTGTTCAGCAAATTAGTCAGTAATCAAATCTGTTAGTCGTTAAAGCAAGCTCATTGAATTGTGGTTAGCTTAGATAAGTTCTCTTCGTGCCACAAGTCATAAAATGGTTAAAGTGAAACTATGTATAAATGCGGGAAACGGCAGATACACGATAAAAGACGCATAAACACCAATTCACGCGAATACGACATTGAGCTGTAGCTAAAGTTCACAACAACTGAAAGTTATCGCTAATTATTCTGTATTGAGTGGTTTATTAACTATCAGGACGGGACAGGCGATACAAAAAAGCCCAACAGATCGTCAGTGAACGTGTTGGGCTTTAATCATTTATATATGATCTGACTAGTACGCAACACCAATACGTTGGCGTGGGAATTTGCCAGCTTCGACTTCATCAATCATCGCAATAGCGTAATCGCTGACTGAAATTTTGCTGTTACCATCTTCGTCGGTGAGCAGTTGATCGCCACCAGTGCGGTAGGTCGATAGTTTCTCGCCCGGGAATATTTCTGCGGCAGGGCTAACGAACGTCCAGTTAACTTCGCTATTAGATTGCTTGAACACTTCAAGAGCTTCGCCCTGTGCTAGCGCTTCGTTTTTGTAATCCGCAGGGAAGTCAGGAACAGTCACTAGCGGTACGTTTGGCGCTACTTCTAATGAGCCTGCACCGCCAACCCAAAGTAGACGTTCGATACCAATGCTTGGTAGTGTATCAAGCAGCTTAGTTGCTGTGCTTTTTACGATGTCGTGATTACCTAGAGCGCGTCCGCCAATCGAAGTAATTACTGCATCAACGCCGGATAGTGCGTTTGCTAGATTTGCGGCTTCGTCTTGTAAATCAAATGAACGAACTTCAATGCCTTGGGTTTCTACGCGGATTGCATCTCTTACAACAGCAACAACTTCATGTCCGCGAGCTTGAGCTTCTTGAGCGATGTGACTACCAATCCAACCTGATGCGCCTAATACTGCAATTTTCATAATGTTTCTCCAATTATCTAATTTATTGAGTCTGTTTCTCGACAGCCATTGCAGTCTAATAGCTCACTAGATTGCGATAAATATCGTAAAATGATGTAGATTGTATCTATATAGTTATCTAATAGACTTGGTTCAATGGATAAGAGAAAGTGTGATGGATAGATTGACGGCGATGCGTAGCTTTGTTGAAGTTGCGAATTGTGCCAGCTTCACCCAAGCAGCTGAGCATTTGGACATGAGTCGGTTGCAGGTTTCACGTCATGTTCAAGAGATAGAAGGGTGGCTGAAGCAGAGGCTATTACATAGGACGACTCGAAAGGTGAGCTTAACCGCGGCAGGGGAAATCGCTCTGCAGCGCTGTGAGAAGATCCTCCATGAGACCGCTGAGCTAGAAGTTACTTCACTCAATCAAACCGATGATCTTTCCGGAACCATTCGAATTGCAGCTCCGATTGGTTTAACTCAGCACATGTTGTTGGATGTGGTCGAACAGTTCACCGAGCGCAACCCTAATATCACGGTCGAACTGTTTGCCTCAGACCGCTTTACTCAGCTGGTGGATGAGAGGATCGATATTGCACTTCGTTATACCGATCAACCTGATGATAGTTTGATTGCACGAAAGCTAATGGTTATTGATTCAGTGGTGTGTGCCTCGCAAGCCTACTTAGACAAACATGGTGAACCTGAAACGGTCGAGGCGCTTCGACAACACAATTGTTTTCGTCACTTGAATGTTTCTAAGTGGGATTTTGTTAAGGACAATCAACACTATTCAGTTGAGGTGTCTGGCACTATCAAGGCTAATGATGTTGGAGTGCTAACTCGCGCCGCACAGCACGGGAAAGGGGTAGTTCGTTTACCTTGTGACTTAGCCAACCCACTGATTGCGAATGGCAAATTGATACGAATATTGGATGAGTTTGTTTCGCCAAGCAGCGTGCTTTGGGCGGTGTATCTGTCTCGCAGCTATCAGCTTCCGGTTGTTCGTCAGTTTATTGATTTTGCGGCACAAGCTTGGGCTAGCGATATCAGGTCTGATGATGTTAGAAACTTCATAGGCAATGATACATAGCGACAAAAGTTAAAAGCCCATAAATACAAAAATCCGATATCAATGGTGATATCGGATTTGTAACTCAATAATTCAGAGTTCCAGCACGCTCTCCTCTCACGAAGTCTTTACATGTAATGGTGTACGGATAATCGGGTATTTATCACCTTTTCGTTGATGTCTGGTAAAGGCTGATACAAGCTTCTCGTAATGTCGGATAATACTTGGTCGTAAACTTGCGACACGACGCTAGAGATATCACTGGTTAATTCGTACATGCTATCTGCCGGTTGGGTCGCTTCGTTACTTGATGCGATCTCTGAGAGTGCATGCATCGCTCGCGTACAAACCGGTGACCCACTACTAAGAGGGCAGATAATCGATAATTGGTTAAGTTTGCGGTGTGTTTGAGATGCGTAGAATTTGAATCTCGCGTACTCCTCAGGCTTCTCCATATCAGGTATGCACATGCGTAACTTGGTCAGGATCTCCATGCAGTCTAAGATCTGTTGCCAATTCATGTGATACTCACGGCTCATGTCTTCTCGCTCAGACTGAATAAGCCAGATGATCATCACTTCATCCATTAAGAACATGCTGTGACGTATCGTTTTGCCATGAATCGATTGGTTACGCACCAAGCTACGGTTTTGCCAGTCGCTGTGCATGGCGATGAGCTTGAGGTGATAGATGCGATACATAGGGCGGCTATCAAACGACACATGGGACTGAAGCAGTTCAGATACTTCAAGTATGTTGTCGTAAATCTCGTTCACTTTGCGAATCGAGTCGCTAGACAACTTATAAGCTAGAGCATAGTGCGTTGCCGCGCGATGTTTGCGTGATAACAACAATAATTCTCTAAGCAGAACTAAGGTTTCAAACCTGTGTGATAGCGCTGTTTGTCTCTTCCTTGAGAAATGAAACAGGGCCGCAAGTACTAATAGGGATAAACCCACTGAAATAACTACAAACATATTCAACTCCTAATATTTGTATACCTATTTAGTGGTAGTGCAGACACCGTGCCAAAATAAATAAGTGTTATATTTCAGTTACTTATGATTTACCTGTAATTATGGATGATCAATGATGGTGCATGACTTCACCATTCTAGTGAATGTTTCTCATATTTTGCAGGATTTTTTGAGAGGTTAGTCGTGGGCGATGAGATGGAACTTAAATTTCAGTGTAGGAAATGAAGAAGGCCTCACCCTTTATATACTTTTAACTAGAAAAAGCAGTAAGAGTGAGACCTTTCAATGTTCATTTCTGAGTTTCGTTAGCTTAAGAGCTAAGCGTTTAGCACTAAACGTTACGCAAGCTTAAGGTCGAACTCAGTGCGGTACATAACCATATCTTCAATGGTCAGTACTGGCATGTTGTGAAGTTTGCCGAAAGCAACGATCTCTGGCGCTTTTGCCATTGTGCCGTCTGGGTTGGTTACTTCACATAGTACGCCTGCCGATTGAAGACCAGCCATTTGCATAAGATCCACAGTACCTTCTGTGTGGCCGCGGCGAGCAAGTACGCCACCTTTACGAGCACGTAATGGGAATACGTGGCCAGGGCGAGCAAGGTCAGTAGGCTTAGCTGTTGGGTTTGCAGCTGTCTTGATCGTTGTTACACGGTCAGCGGCAGAAACACCTGTTGTTACGCCAACTTTTGCTTCGATAGTGACGGTGAACGCAGTTTGGTTTGCGCTGTTGTTATCAACAACCATAGGTGGAAGTTCAAGTTGGTTTGCTTGCTCGTCGGTTAGACATAGGCACACAATTCCACTGCATTCGCGGATCATAAGCGCCATTTGAGCATTGGTTAGGTGTTCTACTGAGTAGATGATGTCGCCTTCGTTCTCACGATCTTCATCGTCAAGTAGAAGTACGCCACGACCTTCGCGCAGAGCTTGCAGTGCGTTTTCAACGCGAGTGATTGGTTCGCCAAATTCGGCAAGTAGTGAAGACTGATTCATGGTTAAACTCCTAAAATATCACCAGAATCAGGGCTGTATGAGGGATCTCAACCGAGCACGACAAAGCCTACTCATTACAAGAGGCTTTAGCTCATTATGGTTTTATCCAAAACGAAATGCACCCGTCTGAGTTGGAGGCATCAACCCAATAGATAGGTGCGCCTTTCCAACTTAAACGAGTGTGTTTCCATTCTCTCTCATCCGGACTATAACCGTCGGCTCTGGCATCTCACCAGATCTGCTGACCTCGACGAATCGAGCGCTCGCGGGCTTATCTTTAGATTTTGCTAAGGACATACCGCCGGTGGGGAATTTCGCCCCGCCCTGAGAATAAAAATTAATAATTTGTTTTGCTTTGAAAGCAGACCAGATGGTAATCCTTTCGATAGTGGATTTAAAGGACTGACAGCAAAGTTTTTCAGATTCTGGCCTTATAATCCGGTAAGTGTTCACTTTATCGGCAGACCTTGGCGTGTGGTGTATAGCGGTGCGCAGGCTATGTTTAGTGGGTTTTGATGTCTATATGTACACAAGTGGATGGTCTGGATTATTGGTGATGGCGTGACAGTTCATCAGCTCAATACTTAAGAGGCCCTTTAATCGATTATTGTTACACCATGACGGCTTACTGACCGTTTTGACATAAAATTGATATTGGCGATGCTAAGCTGCGATAGCATCCGAGCACTTTATCTCAAAGATCTTAGCCATGACTTCTCTGTTCTCTAACAAATCCAAAGGCTTATTACTGCTCGTTTTAAGCTTGTATTCTCTAGTGCCTTTTTTGATCTTTGGATCTGACTTCGACCTTGGAAGCGCGGTTCTGCCTTTCTACGGTGCTTTTATGACGTTCGTGACTTACTCGGCGGGTAATCAAGGGTTCTTGGTCACGCTCGCTGTTTTGTCTTTAGTCCTGCTCACGATGAAGTTTTCCAAAGCTAAGTTAGTCAGTCTTTGTCTGCAGCTCGGCTTGTTGTTGGTGCTTAGCTTTGCAGCGAAAACCTTCTTAAAGTATTCCACTGAGAGCCCTCGTCCTTATTCTGAGTATTTGGTAACGCAGGAAGTCGTTGAAATGCCAGAGCTGTTTTACGAGCTGCCTTTGGTAGAAAAAAATGCCGCGATTGAATCTGTGCAAGATAAGGTCAGCGAGTGGCGAACTCGTCATTGGCATGGAGAAACGGATTACTCTTTCCCATCTGGACATATGATTTTCGTCGGTGTGTGTTTGGCGTTCTTTGGTGGTCTTCTCCTAGAGGCGAAACGCTTTTATCTAGTCGGCGGTTTACTGGTTTGGGCTGGTGGTGTCGCCTATAGCCGTGTTTGGCTTGGCATGCATCGACCAGAGGACTTAGCCGGATCTATTGCCTTTGCGGGTTTGATCTATTTATTGGTGCCGCTTATCTCAGAGCAAAAAATAGAACGCTATTTACCTGCATTTTTGAAACAGACTTCTTAGGGATCCGTCCTCACTGCAAAAGAAGGGCTCAGATTAGCAGTACGTAATAAACGCTACTGATTGAGCCCTAGCTCTGCTTGCTTCTTTTTGGTTAGACCTAAGGACACAATTCGGTGTGACTCAATGAGATAGTATCTCAGCTCCTCATCCCTTTGTGGCGTGCTTTCAAACAGCTGAATCCATTTCATACCGCGTGAAGCAAAGTAGGGTGCGGGTTTATAGCCCGGCTCTTCTTTGAGAAAGTCGAAATTCTGATCGGACGCCTTGAAGATAAACGCAGGCTCATCTTTCGGTCCCCAACCACCAATCGCAAACACCTTGCCACCCACTTTCCAAACGTGCGAGTTATTCCACTGCATCACATAACTGGTTGCAGGCAGTGACTCGCAGAATGCGTTGAATTCGTCGTAAGTCATAGAGCGTCCTTTTATCTATTGGGTGTTTGTGTTGGTTTTCTAAGATGTCTTTCTTCTTCTTGTCTTTATCGCCAATAACTAGCCAGCTAAACCCTGCCAGATTGCCGTAAAGCCACTGAGAGAACATAGCAGTAATGAACCAATGCGTATCTTCTCTTTAGGGATGCTTTGTGTCGTCATTAACGCCACTTTGTAACCCAACCAAGCAGCAGGCAGCAAAGGTATAGTGATGATCAAGTGGTGTAGCGTGAAGAAGCCAATTGGGATCTGTACAACCAACGAAATGATCGAACTAAACACGAAAAACGCAGAAAGGTTACCACGAAGCTGATTGGCATCTTGGTGTTGTAATAGTAGTGCCATCGGCGGACCACCAATACCCGAGCTGGTGCCAAAGAACCCAGAAAAGAACCCCGCAATACCCATCTTAGTTGGGGTTGGTTCGAGTCTAAAGGGCAATAGGCTAACAATCACGGCAAATACTACCAATAAGCCCAACCATAGTGATAACACGCTCGTTGAAACCATCACCAACAAAGCACCACCTGCCAGTGACCCAGGAATACGGCCCAGCAATGCGATTTTTAATCCGCCAATAGAGATATTTGCTCGATGTTTAAAAGCGTTGAATAACGAGATAAACAGACCGATTAAACAGATAGGTGCAGGTACATAATCAGGAGAGACCAAAAACAGCAGTGGAGCTGCAACAATGGCCAAACCAAAGCCGATTGCGGTTTGCACAAATGAGCCGACAAAAATAAGTGCCATTGCGATAAGGACAGTCTGATCCATGTATTCCATAAGCCTGCGGATTAGTTTTAAAGGAGCGGGTGGATACTATAAATGAAAACCAAGAGAATAGTCTTATTATTCAGTGAGCTTTATGCCAGTTTCGCTAGTTATAGTTTCTATTATCGCGACCAACAAAAAAGCGAGTGAGTATCTCAGGATGCTTCCTTTCAATACTCACTCGCTTTATTGGAACGACTTGTTGTTTACGCTAGTGGGGGAGTCAGCATAAAACGTTAAGCCATTGCCAATTTCAGTCGCTCAATGGGCTTGTCATTGATTGGTAAATGGATAAGTGCTGCTGCAAATGCCAGCACCACCGTTGACCACCAGATTGGCTCGTAAGAACCGTAGTAATCGTAAATACGACCACCCACCCAAGCGCCTAAGAAGCTACCCACTTGGTGAGTAAAGAATACCAAGCCGTACAACGTTGATAGGTAACGGGCACCGAAGATCTGACGAACTAAGCCAGACGTTAGCGGAACTGTACCCAACCAACAGAATCCAATGGCCGCACCGAAGATAGCCGCGGTTGATTCAGTCACAGGCAGAGTCACAAACGCACCGATAACCACAGTACGCACTAAGTACAGTGCAGACATAACGTGGCGTTTGCTGAACTTGTCGCCCATTACACCCCAGAAGTAAGACCCAAAGATGTTGAAGATGCCAACGTAAGCCAGTGCCATCGCAGCGCTGCTCGCGGGTAGGTCTTTATCTGCTAAATAGCTCGGTAAGTGCGTTGCGATAAACATTACGTGGAAACCGCACACGAAGAAGCCCGCGTGAATCAACCAGTAACCTTTGTGAGCAAACGCTTCTGACAACGCTTCTTTGAGTGTTTGGTTCTCTTCAGCTTGCGCTTGTTTGTTTGAGGCTGCTTTAGGCGCTCGCATGAACAGCGCAAAAGAGATCATCAAACAACACAGTACGCCAAACACTTGCATCGCACTCTGCCAGTCAAATTCATTCAGCATGTATTGTGCGCCCGGAATTACCGCGAACATACCAAATGAACCTGCAGCCGTGGTTAAGCCAAACGCCTTAGCCGCGTGCTCTGCTGGTACAACTTTCGCTACTGCGCCAAGCACGATCACGTAACTTGTCGCACTCAAGCCAAGACCAACCAGTGCGCCTAACGAAACGTAAAGCATGCTCGATTCGGTAGAAATTGAGGTAAGAAGTAAACCCAAACCGTAAGCACATGCGCCAGCAATAATGATGCGTCTTGCTCCCCATTTGTCAGCGGCCATACCAACAAAAGGTTGGAACACACCGAACAATAAGTTTTGTAGAGCAATAGAGAAGCTGAAAAACTCTCGACCCGTGCCGAAATGCTCTGAAATTGGCATCATGAAAATGCCGAATGATTGTCTGATCCCTAGACTGATAATAAGTGTGCCTATCCCTAGCCATACCAGTAAAGGAAAACGGAAAATGCTCATTCTAATACTCTTAAATTAATGGTGGTGATGTTCGTGCCCAGAATGATCATGCCCTGACTGCTGGTGGCAACCACTGCTTACGGCATGCTGAGCCAAGAGATCAATCAATGGCTGACTGTGATGCACAATAACCAAACTAATGACGAGGAATAACGTCATTCTGGCAAGTTGGGCAAAAAGAGATTGTGAAAACATACGGTGTTGACATGCGCTCAATGTTGTAAGAAGTCGCGCATCATAGTGATGAGTCGGGTATGTATCAAATGACCATTTGTGATGTAGTCTATGCGTTTTATGCATAGATTGTCGCTTGATTGGAATTGGTATAAAACGCGCTCAATAAATAAGAAAACTTGAAGCTCGTTAGTTAATAGAAACAAGTATCTAATTAAGAATGAAAGTCTAAATTAAGGCTTATAACTAGCTGTTTAATTTAAAGTTTCACAAAGCTGTAAAAACTAATATACAAACTAATCACTAAGCAACATTGCTCGTTCACTCGACTTATCTGTCAAACATCGTAAATTTGGGCATAAATCGTTTCAAGACTACTGAAACGCGATGTTAAAAGATTCAGGGAGAGTCATTCACATGGATAAAGATCATAATCTTCGCGAAAACTTACTGGCACTGATCTTAGGTAGCGCATTGGTTTCACTCGGCGTTATCTTTTTCAACCAAGTCGGTTTGCTCACCGGGGGCACGGCTGGTCTAGCGATCTTCATTACCAAAGTAACAGATTTGAGCTTTGGCCAAGTATTCTTCGCACTTAACTTACCTTTCTATATTTTGTCGGTTGCTCGTATGGGCTGGCGCTTCACAATCAATACGTTTATCGCGGTTTCGATTGTTTCGTTCGCCGTGGATCACTTGTATCACGTGATTCAAATTGCCGAAATTCATGCATTGTATGCAGCTTTACTTGGTGGTGGCTTGATTGGTACCGGCATGCTGGTGATTTTCCGTCACAAGATGAGCTTAGGTGGCTTCAACATTCTGGCGTTGTTCTTACAAGAACGTTTTGGAATTCGAGCAGGTAAGGTTCAGATGGCATTAGACTGCACGATTGTTGTGCTTTCTCTGTTCATTGTTGATGTGTCATTGGTTCTTCTGTCTGTGCTTGGTGCGATAGTCACCAACTTGATTCTAGCAATGAATCATAAACCGGGACGCTATCAACCTGTGGTAAAAGCGGAAGCAGCATAGTTCGGTTCGCTCAAGCTCTAGATTTGCTTAAGTAAAGAGTGATTTGCAGATTATGAAAACAACAAAGCCAGCATTAATTGCTGGCTTTGTTCTATTGAAATAACGGATTCGATGTAACGATTAACACTTGCCGCAGCTGGCGTTCGGCTTAAGCTCGCAATCAATCACATTGCCTTGTTGATCAAGGGACAAGTTACAACACTCTTCAAACAGGTTCTTAAGATCAGCACGGCTTTTTTGCACGCGGGATTTAACCGTTGAATAGCTGACGTTCTGCGCTTCTGCGATCTCTTTTTGGCTTTGGCCTTTGATGTCGACCGCAAGCAGTAGCGATGAACTTTGTTCTGGCAATGCCTGAATAAAAGGTTCAATACACAATGAAAGTTTCTGCTTAAATTCAGAGTCGTGGTCTAAATCGGTAAACCACAGATCTTCAGCATCAATTTGGCTATCACGTTGTTGGCGTGCATGCTTACGGTAGAAGTCGATAATGGTGTTGTTGGCTAACTGGAACAGCCAAGCCTTAACACTGCTAGCATCTTGTACCTTATCTAAGTTCTGATAGGTCTTAATCAAGATATCTTGGAGCAAGTCGTCTACATCCGCAGAGTTGTTGACCTTTGAATGCAGGAATGACTTTAATGCTTGCTGATACTCGGCCCAGACTTGTTCGATCTTCAAAGGTGCATTAGTTGCACTGTTCATTTACGCAACATTCGTCTTGTAAGAAATCAATCACACCTTCTAGGCACTCATACTCCGCCACGCAGAATAGAGTTCTTCCTTCTCGTCTTTGGCTGATTAGGCCCGCAGACGCCAAGCTTGATATGTGGTGAGACAAGGTAGAACCGGGAATGCCTAGCTCTTCTTGTAGGCCGCCAACTGCAATGCCTTGGTAGCCAGCTTTAACGACACTCTTATAAATGGTTAGGCGAATAGGGTGCCCCAACTCTTTAAGTGCTTTCGCAACGACTTCTAAGTTCATATTAACTCCTCAAGATTTAATTTCGATGTTAGTCGAAATGTATGTCGAATTCAAATTTAAAAACGGTGTCTGTGTAAGTTATTGAAAAACTGTGTTTTCGAAAATCATTTCGATTTTTATCGAAATAATGCTTGTTCTGGAGCTGTTTATTTCTATAATTCGAGAATATTCGAAATTAAGGGTTGGTTACTTTTCTCATAGAGCCCGACCTTCAATCCAGTTTGGAGTTAATTATGAGCAATGAAATGTTAACAATGCTGAAAGACGCACTTGATATGTTCGCTTTCTTAGCAGTAGAGCTAATTATCCTTTTCTTAGCGATCAGCTACATTGTTGGGATTCTTCAAGAGTTCCTTACACCAGAAAAGATTCAATCTATCCTGAGCTCACGTAATGGTAAGGGTTATGTAGTAGCAGCACTACTGGGTGCAATTACACCTTTCTGTTCATGTTCGACCATTCCTTTCTTAAAAGGATTGCTGCGTGCAAGAGCGGGTTTCGGTCCAATGATGGTGTTCCTATTTGGTAGCCCACTATTGAACCCAGTGATCATTGGTTTGTTTGTGATTACCTTCGGTTGGCAAGTTGCTGTGTTCTACTTCCTTGTAGCAATGACGGTGTCTGTAGTGGCTGGTTACGCACTTGAGAAGCTTGGCTTTGAGCGTTACGTAAAACCTGAAGCGTATGAATCAACAGGTTCAGCTTCAAGCTGTGGCACTAGCTGTGGTGACTCTGCTCCTAAGAAAGCAGCACCGGTTAAAGCAGAATCTTCATGTGGTACAAGTGCATGTGGCGAACCCGCACCCGTAATGGCGAAAGAGACATCTTGCTGCGATTCTAAAAAAGAAGAGCCACAAGTAACGGTTTCATGCTGTTCAGCGGATGGAAGCGCAACAGCTGAAATCGTAGAGAAGAAAGAACCTAGCCGTTGGATGAGAATTTGGTTCTCAACTTGGAAAGATTTTAAACAAGTTTTCCCTTACCTAATGATGGGTATCGCGATTGGTTCATTCATCTACGGCTTCATTCCTACAGACCTTATTGCACAGTACGCTGGTGAAGGTATGTGGTATGCGATTCCAGTAGCAGCCGTGATTGGTATTCCACTGTATATTCGTGCTGAAGCGGTAATCCCACTAAGTGCAGCTCTAGTACAGAAAGGCATGGCGTTGGGTTCAGTAATGGCATTGATCATTGGTAGTGCGGGTGCAAGTTTGACAGAAGTTATCCTGCTTAAATCAATCTTCAAGAACCAAATGATTGCAGCATTCCTATTCGTTATCTTAAGCATGGCGATGGGTGCAGGCTTCCTATACAGCTTCATCTTTGGTTAATCAGGTCTGATTTCGAGATAACACTATTGATACCAAACACCATTGATACCAATAGATAGATAATAAAAAAGAGCTCACATAGTTGAGCTCTTTTTTTGCTTAGACTATTAGTTCGGAGATTAGAACCCTCTAATGTCCAGCTCATTGTTGATCAACACAACACACTGAGAAGCAAACAGCATGTTTGGACCTAAGCTGATTTTCTCTGTCCCTAAACGCTTCAAGCTATTGTAGCTTTTCTTCGGCATAGGGATGTGATCAGTAAGAAGGAAACATGGGTTTTCAGCAATCTCTGCATCACGGATAAAGTCACCCTTCTTATCCATCATGTACAGCTGGTGGTCTTCGGCCAGTTCTTTGACCAACTTTTCAAAGCTCATAGTGCGAACAGTGATGCCCGGTTCTACCTGACGTGTCTGTTCTTTTGTCATGCCTTGAGAAGCGTCAACCGCTCTTACTACCGCAGATAACAGTGCAGATTCATGAAAGCCACCAATGTTAGTTATTTCGTTGGAATCGAATGTAATTGTTCGTGAAAAGTCTTTAGTACTCTCTAGCACAAGGTGCACGGTGACATTCTCACGGTGAGATTGAGCAACGAAGATCGTGTTCATCAGAGTATGAGCCAGAATCTCAGTATGAGCGTCTTGCCCAACACCTTCTAAGATAAGTTTGCTCTCTGTAGGGGCTGCGCGAGCGCGTAATACAAATGAACGCATGGAATGTACCTTGTCAGTATGTGATAAAGCGAAACAGACTTTATCAGCATGAATTGATGAATAACTAAAAATTATGGCGGTATGTAACTCTTTTCTATTAATGAAGTCAAATGGAGTTATGTATAGTACTGATCGGAATAACTCTACGTATTAAATAGAGAGTGACCACATTACAAGATGGTAAAGGTTGAAGCGAACCAAGGTTTACATAGATAGTATGCGCAAATTATTAGGTGACTTACATAAGGAAGTAGTCGATGAAGTTACAGAAGATTAATAAAGAAGAATATAGAAAGAAGATGAACCTACTGTTGGTTTCATTGGTTGGGTCGCTCGCCTTGTTTGCCATCGTATTCGGTAGCATTCTGATTGAACTTTTTGGTTCAGTTGGATCCGTTACTGGGGAAGCGACAGGTAATTTCCATTTGAATGTACTTGGCGTGATTTTATCAGTCGCACTGAATGCCTTTATAGCGAGCCGTGTGAAAGGGCATGATTACTTTAAGGAAGCGCTTTATGTGTGGAACCTTAAACAAATTCACAATCAAATCTATCGTAAGCTCAAGCGTATTCAACCAAAAGCTGAGCAAGGTGATCGAGAAGCATTAACTATCCTTTACTTCTATTACACTACGCAAAAACAGGTATACGACCTAGATAACAATACATTGACGATAAAAACGGTTCAGCAATCGCTAGATAACATAGTGGAGCTAAGTGAAAAGTGGAGTATCGAACTGGATATAGAGGCATTTTCGAAAGATCTAGTCGCACAATTCTAAGTTATATGCTCTTGATTGTATGAGCTTTAACCTGTGAAAGAGGGTTTTGACGTAAAAGTAGCCGCTTAAGCAACTTTTTTGAATTTTTATTAAAATAGGGGTTGCCATGTTTTCGATGATCTCTATAATGCCGCCTCACTGACACGGCAGATGCCACAAGGCTTCAGCGGTAATCAGTAAGACGGAAAGTTCGAAAGAAATTAATTTTAAAAAGTGTTTGACACTTAAGATTAAATCGCTAGAATTCACGTCCGCTTTCAAGGGTTTCTTTGTAAAAAGAAAGTTTCGATAAGCAAAGCTCTTTAACAATTTAA
>NZ_JBFRLK010000067.1:0-2251 GCF_041469805.1 Vibrio sp. 10N.286.48.C11
GGCCTCCTCCTACTCGATTTGATCATGTTTGTTGTTCAGTGAAAGGGGTATAAGACAGTGGTGTTTGTTGCTTTGACCCAGAGCTGGGTCACTTTAATGTTGATCATGTTTGCTGTTCAGTGAAAGGGGTATAAGACAGTGATGTTTGTGCTTTGACCCAGAGCTGGGTCAACTTAATGCTGATCGAGTTTGCTGTTCAATGAAAGCGGTATAAGACAGTGATGTCTGTGCTTTGACCCAGAGCTGGGTCAACTTAATGCTGATCGAGTTTGCTGTTCAATGAAAGGGGTATAAGACAGTGATGTTTGTGCTTTGACCCAGAGCTGGGTCACCTTAATGCTGATCGAGTTTGCTGTTCAATGAAAGCGGTATAAGACAGTGGTGTTTGTTGGTTTGACCCAGAGCTGGGTCACCTTAATGCTGATCGAGTTTGCTGTTCCGTGATAGCGATATGAGATTGTAGTGATTATTGCTCTGATCCAGAGCTGGGTCACTTTAATGCTGATCGAGTTTGCTGTTCAATGAAAGTGATATGAGACAGTGGTGTTTGTTGGTTTGACCCAGAGCTGGGTCACTTCAGTGATGATCTTGTTTGTTATTCAGTGAAAGCCATATGAGGGTATGGTATTTATAGTAATAACTATGAACTGGGTAATTGTATTTTTTGGGATTAAAGTCGTGTGTATTTTATATTTGTATATTTTTAGTTTTAGATAAAGTTTATTTATTCTCTTGCTTTTTGTTTCTTATTTTGATTATTATGTCAGGGTGATTTTGTTTTGGTTAATATACTCTATTCTTAATACGTAGCCAGTTGAATTTTTTGTTGTGTATGATGTGGCAGTGAGAATTGAGTGTGTGGGGTTTTATATTTGTACGTTTAATATCTATTCCTTCCGATCTTGTAATAATTAAAATTAATAAATAGGATTTAAAGTGAAAATTAAAATAATAAAGAAAAATAGAAAGTACTTTTCAGCACAAACTGAATTTGGAAGAAAGTGTAAAGTTGTCATAGATGAGAACTCTGAAGGCTTGGAACCTGGTGAGCAGTCACTATTAATGGAAGATGTTTCTGTTCGTAGCCGATATGGGACAGACCTAATATATAGGTTAATAACAGTAGATAAAGATGAAAATACTACCACTTTGAAGTCACCTTATAATACTTTGCTAATAAGTAAATGCAGGGATCTTGGCGGTGTATGGGACAAAGAAAACCAGATTTGGGTATTCCCTGGTTTTGTTGAAGAGGAAGTGAAAAATCTGGATGGAATATTTAATAGTTCTAAAGTGGTAGTTGAATTAACAGCTATAAATGAAATATATGGAATAAAACAAGGAATAGAATTTTTAGGTGTTTCTTTATGTAAAGCATATGGTCGGGACTCTGGAGCAAAAATGGAAAACGGCATCTCGGTGATCTCTGGTTGTGTAGATTCCGTAGGCTCTAGAAAAAATTGGAAAACGGTTATTTATCAAGAAACAGTTATCCGATTAAGTATCCCTTCCAAACTTGTCGAGACATATAAAGATAGTAGGTTCTCTATAAAGTTAGTCGGCTGATACTCATGGGTATCAATAAACATTCATTTGTTGATACTGTTAAAAGATATATCTCAAGTGGTATCATTAAGTGGTTGTTGCATGTTTATGACACCTCTGTTATTGTTGATACTAGTTATGATACCAATGTCGAGGTCAATTATGAGTTCTGGGCGTATATTTGCTTATTGCCGCGTTTCAACAAGTGAGCAGACTACTGAGAACCAAGTTTTAGCCATTAGAAGCGCTGGATATGAAATCCAGCAGAATCGAGTAATTACCGAAACTGTTTCTGGTTCTGTCCCTGCAATTGAAAGGAAGGCGTTTAAAACACTAATCGATCATAAGCTAGAAGCTGGGGATAGCCTGATTGTTTTAAAATTGGATCGACTTGGTAGAAATAATATTGATGTTCAACATACGATTAGTATGTTGCTTGAAAGGGGAATTACTCCAATATCATTAGATTTGCCAATTCAAGATCTTGGCTCAGCAGAAGGAAGGCTAATGCTGCAAATGTTCTCTGCATTTGCGGAATTTGAGCGAAATAGGATTCGTGAACGTACTATCGAAGGGCAAGCTCGTGCTAGGGCTGAGGGTAAGAAAGTAGGGCGGCCTGAGGCAGTAGCTACAACCGCTAAAATACAGGAGTATAAAGCAAAGGGGTTGAGTCAATCGAAAGTAGCTGCATATTTCGGAGCATTCC
>NZ_JBFRLK010000068.1:0-259 GCF_041469805.1 Vibrio sp. 10N.286.48.C11
GGTTCGATTCGGAACTTCTCAACATCATCACTTTGGTTGGTAAACGAGATAGTCTCGGTTTGGCTCACCGCACTGTCGCTTGGTGTCGAACCATCGACAAGCTGTGTTTCTGATAGCGTCACGCTTGGTACGGACTCGATGGTTGGAATATCGCCATCAGTAATGGTCAGTACAACCGTAGCCGTTTCAACATCTACATCGCCATCGCTAGATGTCACCACTATCGACTTCACAATGTTTTCGCTAACCGTGTGGTCTA
>NZ_JBFRLK010000069.1:0-7397 GCF_041469805.1 Vibrio sp. 10N.286.48.C11
AGCGCTTCAAGTAACGTAAAGGTGTATTGACCTAGATTTGTACCAGAGAAGGTAACGGTAAAGATGTTGGTTTCAACATCCGACGCATCTTTCACAAAACCGATGTAATCGCCAGCACTGTTAGGATCTTCTTTTAGCTGAACCGCCAAGTTGTTTGACGTTAACGTACCTAGAGTATTGAACTCTGCAGGCTCGATACGGAACGACTCAACATCGTCACTCTCATGAGTAAACTGAATGACTTTGGTGTCGCTGACCGCAGAGTTAGATGGATCAGAGCCATCGGCTAGATTCGTTTCAGATAGTGAGATTGGAGGAATGACATCAATGGTCGGCACATCGCCGTCCGTAATGGTCAGCGTCACTGTCGAGGTAAGAACGTCGTCATCACCATCGCTCGATGTCACCACGATGCTCTTAACGATATCGCCAACCGAGTGGTCTAAATCTCGGTTCGGCTCAAAGCGTACTTCCCCTTGAGTCGTAATAAACAGTGATCCTTCGGTGAAGGTAAACTCTTGCTCGGTCGCATCATTCGGGTCTAGAGAGTAAGCGGTGCCGTCATAGGTAAATTGAGTCACACTCGCGCCATCAGCACTTGCGGATGTTAATACATCGAAAACGGATGTCGTTGGCGTACCTGCAGCTAAGTCGGCGACAGTAGGCTCTTCAATCGTCAGATCGCCACTAGCCATAACTTGAACATCATCGGTAATAGTGACTGACAGAGGTGACATTAACGAGTCATCACCGTCGGTATCAACCGCGTAAACTGGCAAGTTAAATGTTAGGTCGTTATTGCCTTGGATTGGTGTGTGGTCAATCGCTTCCAGAAGAGTGAAGGTGTATTCACCCAAAGTGGAACTGCTGAAATCGAGAGTAAACACCGTGGTTTCGACATTCGAAATATCGGTCGTGAAACCAATATAATTGCCAGAGCCTGTTGGTTCCTCTCGAATCTCAATGATCAAACCATCTGATTTGAGCGAGTTGTCTGTATTAAATTCGGTTGGCTCTAGGCGGAACTTCTCTACATCGTCGCTTTGATTCGTGAATGAGATGGTTTCTGTTTGACTCACTGCCCCCATGATTGGTGACGAGCCATCCGCTAAATCTGCTTCAGCAAGCGCGATGCTTGGCACCGATTCAATCGTTGGGATATCACCATCAATAATCGTCAGTGTGACAGTGGCTGTTTCAACATCCACATCGCCATCGCTTGACGTGAAGACGAGAGATTTAACGATATCGCCACTCTCGTGGTCTAAATCACGGTTCGGTTCAAAGCGCACATTACCTTCGATGGTGACGAACACATCACCCTCAGTGAACGTAAATTTCTGCTCGCCTGTGATTGTTGGATCTAGAGTTTGAGCGGTACCACCGTCATAAGTGAACTGGGTAATCACAGCTCCATCGGCACTTTGCGCCGTCATTACATCAATCGTATTGGTCGTCACCGTACCGTCAGCTAAATTCGGCTCGGTAATATCCAGCGTACCGTTCGCCATGATTTGGACGTCATCACCAATGGTCACCGACAACGGCGACATTAATGAATCATCACCATCTGAGTCCACCGCATAAACTGGCAAATCGAAGGTCAGTTCGTTGTTATCTAAGCCATCGGCATGGTCTAACGCCTCAAGCAACGTGAAGGTGTATTCACCCAACGTGGTACCTGAGAAGCTTAAGCTGAAGACAGGAACGTCCGTTCCACCGTCATCAATAAAGCCGGTATAGATGCCTGAGTCTGCTGGGTCTTCTTTAAGCTCAACCGCTATGTTGTTCGACGTTAACGCACCACCCACATTGAACTCAGTTGGTTCGATTCGGAACTTCTCAACATCATCACTTTGGTTGGTAAACGAGATAGTCTCGGTTTGACTCACCGCACTGCCGCTTGGTGTCGAGCCATCGGCAAGCTGTGTTTCTGATAGCGTCACGCTTGGTACGGATTCGATGGTTGGAATATCACCATCAGTAATGGTCAGAACAACCGTCGCGGTCTCGACGTCCACATCGCCATCGCTGGATGTCACCACAATCGATTTCACAATGTCTTCGCTAACCGTGTGGTCTAGATTGCGGTTTGGTTCGAAGCGTACTTCACCTTCAAGTGTGATAAACAAAGAGCCTTCAGCAAACACAAACTCTTGCTCACCGGTATCAGCTTGGTCAAGCGTCAGTGGAGTCCCACCATCGTAAGTGAACTCAGTAATGGTAGCACCGTCAGCACTCTGCTCTGGCATCACATCAATGGTAGTTGTGGTCACCACCCCTGCGGCCAGATCGGCGACGGTCGGCTCTTCGATATTCAGGATGCCATTGCTCATGCCTTGAACATCATCTTCGATGGTCACAGTCAGTGACGACATCACTGAGTCATCACCGTCACTGTCTACCGCATAAACAGGCAGGTCAAAGCTCAAACTGTTATTCACCAGACCATCTTCGTGGTCAAGCGCTTCAAGTAACGTAAAGGTGTATTGACCTAAATTGGTATCCGAGAAGCTAATCGTGAACACGTTAGTTTCAACGTTCGAACCATCAGTCACAAAACCGATGTAGCCACCCGGTGTAGTTGGGTCAGCTTTCAGTTCGACAGCCAATCCGTTCGATTTCAGAGCACCACCAACATTAAACTCAGTCGGTTCAATACGGAAACTCATCACGTCATCACTTTGGTTAGTAAAGGTAATGGTTTGAGCTGAACTTACCGCACTTGCATTCGGAGCAGATCCGTCGCTCAGATTCGTTTCTGACAGAGTAACGCTTGGCACCGTGTCAATCGTTGGGATATCGCCATCAGTAATGGTTAGCGTTACCGTTGAAGACACAAGATCGCTATCGGAATCACTTGAAGTTACGACTATCGACTTCACGATATCGCCACCAGTATGGTCAAGGTTACGACTTGGTTCGAAACGAATATCGCCTTGCAGAGTGATATATAATGCCCCATCAGCAACCACGAACTTCTGCTCACCTGTATCGTTTTGATCAAGCGTTAATACCGCCCCACCATCATAAGTGAACTGAGTAATGGTCGCCCCATCAGCACTCGCGGATGTTAATACATCAAATACTGATGTTGTTGGCGTGCCTGCAGCTAAGTCGGCAACAGTAGGCTCTTCGATACTAAGCGAACCACTCACCATCACTTGAACATCATCAGTAATCGTTACCGATAGTGATGACATTAACGAATCGTCACCGTCGGTATCCACTGCGTAAACTGGCAAGTCAAATGTTAGGTCGTTATTGCCTTGAATTGGTGTGTGGTCAATCGCTTCCAGAAGCGTGAAGGTGTACTCACCCAAAGTGGTACTGTTGAAATCGAGTGTAAACACAGTGGTTTCGACATTCGAAATATCGGTCGTGAAACCAATATAATTGCCTGATCCTGTTGGTTCCTCTCGAATCTCAATGATCAAGCCATCGGACTTGAGCGCGTTGTTAGTATTAAATTCACTTGGTTCTAGACGGAATTTCTCAACATCGTCACTTTGATTAGTGAAAGTGATGGTTTCCGTTTGACTAACCGCGCTGCCACTTGGCGATGAGCCATCAGTTAAATCAGCTTCTTCAAGTACAACGCTCGGTACCGAATCGATAGTCGGATTGTCACCATCAGTAATGGTCAGCGTAATGGCTGAAGTCACCGGATCGTTATCGAAGTCGCTTGAAGTCACTACTATCGACTTCACGATGTCTTCGCTAACGGAATGGTCTAGATCGCGATTAGGTTCAAAGCGCACTTCACCTTCAAGGGTGATAAACAACTCGCCTTCTGTGAAGCTGAACTGCTGTTCACCAGTGTCATTTTGATCAAGCGTTCTTAGCTGACCGTCATAAGTAAACTGAGTGATCGTCGCACCATCAGCACTTTGCTCGGGCATCACATCAATGGTGTTGGTTGTGATTGTGCCGTCTGCAAGATTTGGCTCGATGATATCTAACGTACCATCTTGCATGATTTGAACATCATCACCGATGGTCACATTCAGCTGAGACACCAGTGAATCGTCGCCGTCCGTATCAACCGCATAAACAGGCAGATCAAAACTCAGATCGTTCTTATCTAAACCATCCGCATGGTCTAACGCTTCAAGCAGAGTAAAGGTGTATTCACCCAACGTACTCGTAGAGAAAGCAATCGTGAATACAGGAACTTCAGTATTCGAGCCATCGGTAATAAAACCGATGTAAGTTCCCGGATTAGCCGAATCTTCTTTTATCTCAACCGCAAAACCATTCGATTTCAGTGCACCGCCGACATTGAATTCAGTAGGTTCAATACGGAAACTCGCCACATCATCACTTTGGTTGGTGAAAGTAATCGTCTCAGTTTGACTTACTGTACTTCCGCTTGGCGCAGAGCCATTGGCTAAATTAGATTCCGAAAGCGTAACACTTGGTACCGCATCAATCGTTGGGATATCGCCATCAGTAATCGTCAGCATCACTGTGGAAGTCAGTACATCGTTGTCTAAATCGCTTGAGGTCACCACAATCGACTTCACGATGTCCTCGCTAGCCGTGTGGTCCAAATTACGATTAGGTTCGAAGCGCACGTCACCTTCAAGCGTGATGAACAACTCACCTTCAGTGAAGCTAAATTGCTGCTCACCATTGTCAGTTTGATCCAGAGTGCGAACTTGACCGTCATACGTAAACTGGGTGATAGTCGCGCCATCGGCACTCTGATTTGGCATCACATCAATGGTGCTAGTTGTGATTGTTCCATCAGCCAGATTTGGCTCGATAATATCTAACGTACCATCTTGCATGATTTGAACATCATCACCGATGGTCACATTCAGTTGAGACACCAGTGAATCATCACCATCGCTATCAACCGCATAAACAGGAAGATCAAAAGTCAGATCATTCTTCGCTAAGCCATCTACATGGTCTAGTGCTTCAAGTAAGGTGAAGGTGTATTGGCCTAAATTGGTATCCGAGAAGCTAATCGTAAACACGTTAGTTTCAACGTTCGAACCATCAGTCACAAAGCCGATGTAGCCACCCGGCGTGGTTGGGTCCGCTTTCAGTTCGACGGCCAATCCATTTGATGTCAAAGCGCCACCAACATTGAACTCCGTTGGTTCAATACGGAAGCTTGTCACATCATCACTTTGAGTGGTGTAAGTAATGGTTTGAGTTGAGCTAACCGCGCTGCCACTTGGTGCAGAGCCATCACTCAGATTTGTTTCCGACAAGTTCACTGTTGGCACATTATCAATGGTTGAGATATCACCATCGGTAATGGTCAACGTGACGGTTGAGTTCAGCACATCGTTATCGGAGTCACTAGACGTCACCACGATCGATTTCACGATGTCTTCGTTCAGCGTGTGGTCTAGATTACGATTAGGCTCAAAGCGCACTTCACCTTCAAGAGTGATGAATAGTTCACCTTCCGTGAAGCTAAACTGTTGTTCGCCATTGTCATTTTGGTCAAGTGTTCGAAGTTGGCCATCATAAGTGAATTGAGTGATCGTCGCGCCATCGGCACTTTGATTTGGCATCACATCAATGGTGTTAGTTGTCACAATGCCAGCGGCCAAATCTGCGACGGTTGGCTCGACGATATCTAACGTACTATCTTGCATGATTTGAACATCATCACCGATAGTGACATTTAACGGAGACATCAGTGAATCATCGTCATCACTGTCTACCGCATAAACAGGCAGTTCAAAACTGAGGTCGTTGTTGCCACGGGCATCTTGGTGGTCCAACGCTTCAAGCAAAGTGAAGGTATATTCACCTAATGTGGTGCTAGAAAAACTCAGCGTAAATACCGTGGTTTCGACATTCGTCGCACTAGTAGTAAAACCAATGTAGTCACCCGACCCCGCCGGCTCTTCACGTAACTCAACGGCTAAACCGTTCGATTTAAGATCGTCGTTAGTATTGAACTCAGTTGACTCAATACGGAAACGAACCACATCATCACTTTGATTGGTAAACGTGATGGTTTGAGTCGAGCTTACCGCGCTGCCACTCGGAGCAGAGCCATCGCTCAGGTTAGTTTCAGAAAGGGTAACGCTTGGAATGACGTCGATCGTAGGGTTATCACCATCCGTAATCGTCAGTGTTACGGTAGAAGTCAGAGAGTCGTTATCGAAGTCACTTGAAGTCACAACAATCGATTTCACGATGTCTTCGCTCACCGAGTGGTCTAAGTTACGATTCGGCTCAAAGCGTACTTCTCCTTCAAGAGTGATATATAGCTCGCCTTCCGTGAAGCTGAACTTTTGCTCGCCATTGTCAGTTTGATCAAGTGTTCGAAGTTGACCATCGTAGGTGAACTGAGTGATTGTCGCGCCGTCAGCACTTTGCGTTGGCATCACATCAATGGTGTTGGTTGTCACCGTACCGTCGGCCAGATTCGGCTCGATGATATCTAACGTGCCGTCTTGCATGATTTGAACATCATCACCGATGGTCACCGACAACGGAGACATTAATGAATCATCACCATCTGAGTCCACCGCATAAACTGGTAAGTCGAAGGTCAGTTCGTTGTTATCTAAGCCATCAGCATGATCTAATGCCTCAAGCAGTGTGAAGGTGTATTCGCCTAACGTAGTACCGGAGAAGTTTAAGCTGAAGACAGGAACGTCCGTTCCAGCGTCATCAATAAAGCCGGTATAGATGCCTGAGTCTGCTGGGTCTTCTTTAAGCTCAACCGCAATGTTGTTCGACGTTAACGCACCACCCACATTGAACTCAATTGGTTCGATTCGGAACTTCTCAACATCATCACTTTGGTTGGTAAACGAGATAGTCTCGGTTTGGCTCACCGCACTGCCGCTTGGTGTCGAGCCATCGGCAAGCTGTGTTTCTGATAGCGTCACGCTTGGTACGGATTCGATGGTTGGAATATCACCATCAGTAATCGTCAGAGTGACCGTTGACGTCACCACATCGTTATCTAAATCGCTTGAGGTCACCACAATCGATTTGACGATGTCTTCGCTAACCGTGTGGTCTAGATTGCGGTTTGGTTCAAAACGCACATCACCTTCAAGAGTGATAAACAACGAGCCTTCAGTGAAGATAAACTCTTGCTCGCCAGTATCAGCTTGGTCAAGCGTCAGTGGAGTCCCACCATCGTAAGTAAACTCAGTAATGGTCGCGCCATCAGCACTCTGCTCTGGCATCACATCAATGGTACTGGTTGTGGTTGTGCCGTCTGCAAGATTTGGCTCAGTGATATCTAACGTACCATCCTGCATGATTTGAACATCATCACCGATGGTTACATTTAACTGAGAAACCAAAGAATCATCGCCATCGCTGTCTACCGCATAAACAGGCAGGTCAAAGCTCAAACTGTTATTCACCAGACCATCTTCGTGGTCAAGCGCTTCAAGTAACGTAAA
>NZ_JBFRLK010000070.1:0-13662 GCF_041469805.1 Vibrio sp. 10N.286.48.C11
TAGGTTCATGGGGCGTTTACCTCTATGTGACCATATCTGACAGGTTGCAATATCTGACAGGTCACAAATATCTGACAGGTTGCGCTAAATCAGTTTTGCCCCATTGTGTGTTTCGATCCCACTAAGCGCTACCGACTAACATGACTTTTTCAAAAATAAAACTAATACAAAAAGTCAATTGCTATATACCAGATTGGCTCAACTCATTAGTTGAAATTCACTAAACTTAGCAAAATTAGGTGTGTTTGAACTACCACTAAAGGTATAAAGCATAAGTCCTTTTGCTTGGCCGTTTAATGTCTTCGCAGAGCCAATGACTTGCCAAGAGCGTTTTTGATTACATTCCAAGAACGCAGTGATAGTACCATCATTTTTTTCTATCTTAACTGAGGCTGTCGTGCCTTCAAATGTGCTAAGTTGTTTGATCTCTGGTTGACCATTTTGCTCTACAACAAACACAATGGAAGGCTCGCCCATGAACATTTCTTTACTAATTTTGATGTAGTTATCGTTGTCCCAGTAAATGCCTAGGCCAGCTTGTTCAAATGGCAAGGTTGGCTCTAAGGTGATGGTTACTTCTGCGCTATAATTGGGTTGAGATACTGGGTAGATGAAAATGTTATCCACGTCACTTGAACCCGCGCCAAAAATATTGCCTTCTTGCACTTGCATCGACAACAGCCCGTTATCAAATGACCAATGGCTTGGGTTCTCATTTTGAATGTACCAGTCGTTTAAATTCTTCATTTCGGACTCCTTGGGTTTAGATCATGCGTTGGCGAAGGCTATAAAAAATATCTTCAAGGTCGCCAAGTTTTTGCTGCTCTATGCGCTTTAGCTGTTGCTGCACCGTGTCATACATGAGCTTATTGTTCATGTCATTCAGTGTCGCATAGTGGTGGGTACGACGACCTAAAATAAAGTTATTTTGATCGTTTTCGTTCATCAACATGAAGTGATCAATGGTACGTAAAAACGCCTCTTTATCATGCGGAAATTGTCCATTGAGTTCCGTCAGCAAATTTATCCCATGATAATTACCGTAATTGCTTTTGATGCCATCTAATTGGCTGATCAATTGAAATTGTTCTTCCAACATCTCACGCTCTGAAAGTGGCGTAAACTGGCCGTTTTGAACCATATCATCCAACTCAGTACCAGGTTTTACCGCTAGCGATAATATTCGGATCTCCTCAGGATCAATCTGGTTTAATAGCTGGGCAGTCTGTGCGATATGGTGCTCGGACAACGCCTTCCCACCTAAGCCAAGAATGATGAATGTCATCATTTTCATACCCGCCTGCTTCGCGTACTCGGCTGATTTCAAAATTGACTTAGGGGTGATCCCTTTTTTCATCAACTTGAGTACCTCAAGCGAGCCCGACTCCATACCGCAATACAGCATGTTTAACCCTGCATCGCAGATAGCCCTCATCTCGGCTGGAGACTTTTTAGTCATGGTTTGAGCTCTGCCATATGAGCTAATTTGTGTGAGCTCCGGGAACGCCTCTTTTAGTGTATTGAGCACATCCAGTAAATCGTCCGTTTCCATTGCAAAGGAATCACCATCTTGCAAAAAACAGCTCTCAAACTGTCGGTTTTTATAGAAGGCTCGTGCCGCCCAGATATCACGTTTGATCTCTTCGACAGGACGAATAGAGAACTCCATCCCTTCAAACAGAGTACAGAACTTACATTTATTCCACGGGCAGCCTTGTGTTGTCCGTATCAGCAAACTGTCTGCTTCAGAGGGTGGGCGTATTGGACCTTGTTGAAATTGTATCTGTGTCATGGCTTATCTATCCATCAATGAAATCAATAAGCGCATGCTACGTAATTTAAAGCACAGTAAAAACTGGGGCTAGTTTGATTTATTATCAAATTAAAATAGACAATCCATTATCAATCTATTTTTGATAATAAATCAAATGGGAGGTTGTTTATGGATGTGAATGCGTGTCGTACTATACATCCAACCCAACAAGGCAGCGAAGGCATCGTTTGATAAGCTGCATAACGTTATGATGAGGAATACCCTATGAGCAAGTTAACTATCGTTGCAAACATCGTTGCTAATGAAGACAAAATTGAACTAGTAAAAGCAGAACTGCTAAAACTAATCGACATCACACGCGCTGAAGAAGGCTGCATTAACTACGACCTTCACCAAGATAACGAGAACCCAGCACACTTCATGTTCTACGAGAACTGGACTTCACGTGAACTTTGGCAGACACACATGGCAAACACGCACCTAGCCGAGTACATGGCAGCAACAGAAGGCTCAGTGGCAAGCTTCACGCTAAACGAAATGACGCAAATCGCATAAATAGTTTTTGATTCTGTAGTGTTTGGAAGGAAGGTCATCATGACCTTCTTTTTTTGCCTGTCGATGTAGTGAAAATAATGATTATTGATATCTGGTTCTATCTAGCTGCGATACCTGCTGTGTTCTTTTATGGGATGGGAAAAGGCGGTGTTGGAGGGATTTTGGGTATGCTCTCGGTGCCATTAATGGCAATGAGTGTTTCGCCTGTCCAAGCCGCTGCTATTCTATTGCCACTTTTATGTGGAATGGATCTAATGGCGCTGTTTTATCATCGTAAAAATTGCAATTATGCCGAACTCAAAGTCATGATGCCTTTTGCTGTGTTAGGGGTTATGGCCGCTTCTTACTTCATGGGCAGCCTTCCGACACACATTGTTGAACTAATGATTGGTGGATTGGCGCTGACTTTTTTGGGGCAAAAATTATTGTTGAAGCAATCAGGTTCACCTAACCGAATCAAAGGCTACGCATTAAACCTATTATCAGGTTTTTCGAGTACGATAGCTCATGCAGGGGGACCGCCAGCAAGCATGTATTTGCTACCCAAGAAACTGCCTAAAGAGCAACTTATCGGCACCAGCGTTGTGTTTTTCGCTGGGCTTAATTTTGTTAAGTTAGTCCCATACAGTTATATGGGACAACTCGATACACAAAACTTGATGACATCACTCGTGCTTGTACCTATTGCATTTATAGGGGTGAGAACCGGTGTTTGGTTGGTTAACATCATCTCTCAAGAGCTGATTTACAAAATCAGCTACAGCGTATTATTCATTACGGCTATAAAAATGTTGTACTCCGGAGTCGCTACGTTATAAGCCATCGTCAGTATCTTATAGCGCTCTTTTTTCTGCTAATTGCTCAAGTATCACGTTCGTTCTCTCTCTAAATAAATCTCTTAACAGCCGAACCGTTGGTGTGATGGACTGACGGCTCGGACAAACCAACCAGAGTTCAGTCGGCGTTGGTTTGTACTCCTTCATAATACTAACCACTCGACCTGCTAAAAGGTCATCAGACATATCAAGGCACGATTTGATTGCCACACCTTTACCTGCAACACACCAACGCCTCACCAGATCCCCATCATTCGAAGCTCGATTGCCTTTCAGTTTTACCTTATGAGTCGTACCCTCATGACTGAATAACCACTCATTTTGTAACACATCGTGCAATTGATAAAACAACGCATTGTGCTCAAGCAGATCGTTCGGCTGTGTGGGGGCTGGATTTTCCGCTAAATAGCTAGGGCTTGCACACAGCACTCTCTGTACATCACAGATTTTAAAGCCATACATATTGGCATCGGTTGGTGAGCCATAGCGCAGAGCCATGTCGACAGAATCACGGTAGAAATCAATATTGCTATCGCTAATACTTGAACGCAGTGAGACATTCGGGTATTGCAATAAAAACTCATCTAACCAAGGAGTAATAAGGTTACGCCCCAAATCAGACGATAGCGCGATACGAATTTCACCATCAATAATGCCCAAGTCTTCATGCATATTCATTTTGGCCTGCTCAAGCATCTTTAGCGCCTCTTGACACTGAGGTAAATAACGCTCCCCAGCAGAGGACAATCGCAAGTGACGGGTTGTACGGACAAAAAGCTCCGCGCCCAATGATGCCTCAACGCGCTTTACCGCTGCACTCGCTGTGGCGGTACGCATATCTAAACTGGTTGCCGCTGCGGTGATGCTGCGAAACTCCGCGACTTTTAAAATAACCTGTAAATCTTCTAAGAGCATGATGAGACCTTTACCAGAAAAAGGGACAGCAGTATTTGCTGCGTTTCTACTATTTATAAAGCAGTCTTGACGACAGAACAATCTGCATTCAAATTATTTTTGATAATAATTCAAATTAAAACCTGTTTTTCATTGTTAATAACTCGCCTATCATAGCTTCATTCAAACAAACCCGACTAAACACAAGACCTAGCGCATACGTTTATGATTATCAATTTATTTTAGATAATGTTTAAAAAATAATTAGATAATCCATGACGATTCATTGACTACACTGATTGGTGTTGCCAGTGCTTACGGCAAGCTACAGAAATAAGGTGTTGTTTTTTTTAGGGTTATTATTGTTGTTAACAAGTAGAGAGATAAAGGAATTAAACATGACTAAATTGACTATTGTTGCAAATATTGTTGCGAACGAAGATAAAGTTGAACTGGTTAAAGCAGAGCTATTGAAGCTGATTGATATCACGCGTGCTGAAGAAGGCTGCATTAACTACGACCTTCATCAAGACAACGAAAACCCAGCACATTTTATGTTTTACGAGAACTGGGTATCTCGTGAGCTATGGCAAGCACACATGGGTAATACTCACCTTGCAGAATACATGGCAGCGACGGAAGGGTGTGTTGCAAGTTTCACGCTAAATGAAATGACGCAAATCGCTTAACTTTACATTAGATGGGTATCAGCCATTTATTACGAACCAAAATCAAGTGAATCCCACTAAGGTACATGAAATGAAAAACGTAAAATCACTTTTAGCCATTGCGGTAGCAACCCTCTTTAATACCGCTCAAGCAGCAGAGATCGAAGTCGTCGCTGAGCTTGACGGCACCCGCCCTGGGAACATCACTGTGACTGAACAAGGCCGCACATTCCTTTCAATGCAGCCTCTTGATGGTCCAAAATATCGCGTTGTTGAACTGATGAAAGATGGTTCAACTCAGCCTTTCCCAAGCGAAGATTGGGCGGATGGTCCAGAGACTGGTAAGGTTGGTCTATCGTCAGTCATTGGTATTGATAGTACCGAAGATGGTGTGGTTTGGATTCTCGACATGGGCAGTGCTGACGCTTCAGCGCAGATTGTGGCTTGGGATACAGTAAACAACAAGCTATTTAAACGCATCGAGATAAGCAAAGATGTTACTGTCGGCAACTCTTTCCTACAGGATTTCGCTTTAGATACCAAACGTAACCAGATGTACATTGCAGATACCAGCCTTGGTAACTTGTTCGGTGACCCAGCACCTGCGTTTGTTGTTGTGGATTTAGAGACGGGGGAATCTCGCCGCGTTCTTGAATCTTACAAGGCGCTACTATCACCAGAGCATGATGTGGTGATTGATGGTTCACTGATGGGGGCAAAGCGTGAAGATGGTAGCTCTGATGCGCTTTACCTTGGACTGAACCCAGTAACGATTGATGCTGCAAACGAGTGGGTATATTTCGGCACGGTGAATGGCAGTGCGATTTACCGACTACCAGCGGGTGCGCTTGCAAACGAGAAGCTGACAGATAAAGAGCTTGCTCAATCTATCGAGTTCTACAATGAAAAACGCCCAAGTGACGGCATGATCATTGCCGATAACGGTAATATCTATGTCGGCGATGTTGAGAAAAACGCTGTGAGCATTGTAACGAGTGAGAGCTTCAAGACGTTTGCACAAGATGACAAATTGCTGTCATGGGCAGATGGCTTCTCAATTCAGGGTGGTTACCTCTACGTGACGCAAAATTCTCTGCATCTAAATCCAGCCCTTAATGAAGGCGAAGAAGGTGCGAGCAAACCGTTCCATGTGTTACGCATCAAACTAGATTAAGACGACAATAGATAGACTCGTCAATATAAAGCGTATGTATTTTATCAATGCATGCGCTTTTTTATTAAGTGTAAATCGGTGTCTATCAATTTATTTTTGATAATAAATCAAACATTAGGCTGTTTTTGATTGCTCTAGTGCCTTGTATTATCAATCTATCAGCAACGATAAGAGCGGAAGAACAATGAATAAAAAAATCACAATGGGTGTAACAGATTTATCATTTCATCGCACGACAGCTTCATTGGTTAGCAATGTATTGAAAAGTATGGGCTTCGAAGTTGAGCGAATCTTTTCCCCTCATCAGGAAAATTTTGAAAAACTGAAAACGGGTGAAATCGATATGCTTTCTTCTGCTTGGTTGCCATCGAGCCATGGTATCTATAAGTCGGATGTTGAAAAAGTTGAGCCATTAATCGAGCTTGGACTTCATTATGAACCTTACGCATTGTGGGGGGTACCGGATTACGTACCCGAAGAGATAGTCGCTGAAGTGGCGGATTTATTGAAGCCTGAAGTCGTCGAGCAAATGAGACCTAAAATTCAAGGTATTAATCCAGGAGCTGGGATCACTCGCTTCTCTATCCAGATGATGGAAGAGTACGGTTTAAGTAAAGCTGGCTATGAGTTTTTTACCGGCAGTGAAGACGACTGTTTTAGTGCTTTTGAAGATGCCGTCGCAAATAAAGAGTGGGTCATTGTGCCGTTATGGAAACCGCAATTTCTTCACTATCGTTATGATATTCGCGAGCTGAAAGAGCCGAAAGGGCTGCTTGGAATTGTAGACCGAGCTGTACTGTTACTGAGAGAGGATAAGAGAAATCTATTTACTGATGAGCAGCTCAAAACCTTAGATTCATTACGTTTCTCTAACGATATTATTGCCGAGCTTGATTATAAAGTGTGCCGTGAGGGTAAACCGCAAGATGAAGTGACGTATGAATGGTTAGTTGCACAAGGTGTTATTTAGCTAGGTTAACAGATAAGAATTTCAGCACTACCCGGTCGAGCAGTGTTATTGTCAAAAATAAATTGAATGTAATTAAAAGATTGGGCGGTTTATCTAGGGTAAAAAATCTCTATGATGAAGGTGTCCAATCAAAGGAGAAACAACATGTCAGCACCAACAACAATGAAAGCAATTGGTTTTACTCAATCACTAGCCATTACAGAGCAAGACAGCTTGTTCGAGTTTGAAACAAGCCTGCCAGAGTTAAAAGATAATGACCTGCTTGTAAAAGTAAGTGCGACCTCGATTAACCCAGCAGATGCAAAAATCCGTATCCGCAACGCACAAGATAAAACCCTAGAGCAACCAAAAGTATTGGGCTATGACGCGGTGGGTGAAGTGGTTGCTAAAGGCGACAATGTTTCAGGCTTCGAGATTGGTGACCGTGTTTATTACGCAGGTGATGTGACTCGTATGGGCGCAAATGCTGAGTACCAAGCGGTTGATTACCGAATTACAGCTCACGCACCAAAAAGCCTTTCTGACGAATCAGCAGCCGTTATGCCTCTCGCTACATTGACAGGTTGGGAAGCCTTGTTTGATCGCCTACGCGTTCGTCCAGAAGAGAAGAAATCTATTCTGATCATTGGTGGCGCAGGTGGTGTTGGTTCGATTACGGTTCAACTGGCGAAACAGCTTACTAACCTAACAGTGATTGCGACTGCTTCAAGACCAGAGACCGAGCAGTGGGTAAGAGATATGGGCGCTGACCATGTTGTGAATCACCGCAATCTAGTGGAGTCGGTACGTGAGCAGGGCATTCAGCATGTTGACTACATCTTCAACGTTGCAGATACCAAAGGTCACTGGGATGCAATGGTTGAGCTGATTGCTCCGCAAGGCATGATCAGCTCAATTGTAGAATTTGATGGTGGTGTTGACCTATCAAAACTACAAGGCAAATCAGCTGGCTTTATCTGGGAGCTGATGTTTACTCGCTCGCTGTTTAACACTGACGATATCCAGAAGCAGCAAGATATCCTGTTCCAAGCGGCAAACTTGATTGATGCTGGCCGCATTAAATCAACACTCACTACAACATTAAATGGCTTTGGTGTTGAGACGTTAAAAGACGCACACCAACGTATCGAAAGCAGCGCGTCAATTGGCAAAACTGCAATTAAATACTAACTCAGACTTATAAAAACGGGATTTTTGATGAAACTGTATATCTACGAGCATTGTCCATTTTGTGCCCGTGTTGTTTATGTTGCTAATGCACTGAAGCTTAACGTTGAATACCAAGTTGTAGATTATGCTGATGCGCAAACTCTGATTGATTTAATCGGTCAAAAAATGGTGCCAGTTTTGGAGAAAACGGATGGCAGCGTGATGGCGGAAAGCATGGATATCATTGCTTACTTTATCGAGCAAGCTGGTATTGATGCGGTAGCCGCACCATCAGAAGAGACGTTGGCATTTCAGCGTGAGGCATTCCCTTTGATTCAAAGAATTGGCTACCCTCGCTGGACGAAACTGAATCTAAAAGAGTTCGCGACTGAAGCAAGTGTTACTGCATGGCAAGCGAAGAAAGAGACAGAAGAGCTGAACTTTGTTCGCCTGTTAGAAAGCACAGAGCAAATTGTTGCAGATGTAAACGCACAGTTGCTTAACGCTGAAGCGTTGATCCAACCGAATGCGGGTAAATCACCACTGCCTCTGGTTGATCAGGCTATCTACTTCTCGCTACTGCGCGGCTTCTTTGTTGAGCCCACCGTTACTTGGCCGCAAGAGCTTAAGTTATGGCTGGAAACAAACAGTAATGAGCTAGGTGCTAGTATACTAACTGTCTAGACTGGTTGGACGAAAGCGTATTAATTAGGCCCGAGTTATCAAGATGGTAGCTCGTTTTTTTTATTAATATAACCAGTCAAACTTAAAAACAGTAAAACCTGTGATTTCTTTTTACTCATTACTATTCCTCTTCCCCTAGAAGTAACCTCAAGGCAGGTTGGAAATCTTTACGACGTGATTTTCCATACCTGTAGTTATTCATTTATTTCTAATTTAGCAAAATCCCAAACACGAAAATGTCCAGAAGTTTTATTGATACACGCGCCGACTAATCAGGCACGCGTATTTATGGAGTTCAGCAAACAATGAGCAAGCTAAGATTAAAGTGTCGTTAGTTTGGGTGTCTAGTTGGTAATATCGACGTCTATGCTTCCCAGATAGGTACCGGTGAGCTGCACCTTATCTCCAGCTTGCAAGTAACTTTTGTTATCAAAGCTTTCTTCGATGTATTGCTCCAAAATATAGTCTACCGGACCAGAATCTAAGAATGAAAAGGTTACGATCCACTTGATGGATTTCGATATTCTATAACCCCACCCAGGGGTGTTGTAAACGACACCCGCCGGCGTACCTGTCACTAGATTTTGGTTTGGATTAATCCCTTGTTGGTCGAATAACGTGACGCCTTGACCTTGATATCGCCAGATAGGCTGTTCTCCCTTTTCTAGAATCATCTCAATAAGAGATTTGGGGTCACGAATCATTTCGGAAGCAGCGGTTTGTTGGCGCTGCTCACCATTGACATAGGTGGTTAGCAACACGCTTTTTAAGAAGGAGTTCCAATCTTTGGGAACCACAATGTAAGGTCCGGTTGGGAAGCGTGATTGTCCACTTTTCGCATCACTAAATCCATGACCTGATGTAACGTTGTCGACATCAATCTTCCGCAACAGCTCCGCTCTGTCAGTAAAGTCACCACATACAAATAGCCCCGCATAACCATCGCTTTGTTCAGGGCTATTTATAGGTTTAATCCACCTCATACACAGCTCTACCTCGTAATCCAGAAGCACATCCTTTTGGTAGCGGATCTTGGTGTGGTTTGGTGTTGGCTTGGAAAACTTAGGAAATAGGAAGACTTCGTCAATATCTGCTTCTTCACCATGCTCTAAGTAGTTAGTGCCTGCTGCGATATGCTCAGATCCTTGCCCACCTGCTGCGAGTAGTTGTTTGTAGTCTAGGGATGTGACTGGGAGGTCGTAATGTACGTCAGACAAAGTGCTATAGCCGTATCGGTCGATAAAGCTTAGTGCTTCGCTCGGGTAATAGTCAAAATGGTCACTTAGATTGATCGCTTTTACACTTTTTCCCGTAGATTCAGTGACTAAATACGTATGGGTTTGACCTGATGGGTTGAGTACTTGTGCGAGTGTAAGGGCAACGTCAGAGGGCGCGATTTCCGTCGAATGAGCATAATTGATTGACGACAAAGCGAATAGTGCTGTGAAACTGATTAGTTTTGGTGATACTTTCATTTTAACTCTCCGTTTGGTTGATGTGATCACAGTACGCTTGCCAATGTCACAATTACGTCACCAATCTTCGCGCTAATACAGTAGTCATTGAAAAGGAAATTACATGAGAATACTTGTCGCAGAAGACAACCACGCAACCGCAGCTAATTTAGGTGATTATTTAGAGCTCTTTGGTCACGATATTGACTTTGCTTATAATGGGCAGGCCGCCATTCAATTGTTGGATGAGTCGCGCTTTGATCTAATAATATTGGATATTATGATGCCAGTAATGAACGGTTTAACGGCTTGCAGTGCTATTCGTGCGGGTCGTCACGCTGATATACCAATTATCTTTTTGACCGCGAGGGATACGCTTGAGGATAAATTAGCAGGCTTCAAAGCCGGCGCGGATGACTATTTGGTGAAGCCGTTTGAGCTACAAGAGCTTTACGCTAGAGTTGAAGCACTCGAGGCGAGAAATCAACGCCGCTTAAGCCCAGAGTTTCGATATGGTGGTTTGGTTTATGATGTCGGTACCGATACTGTCACGGCTAATGATGAAAAAATTGCTTTAGACCCAACTCAAAAACGTATCGTTTGTTTACTCATAAAAAAAGCCCCAAAACTCGTCGGTAATCAAGACATTGCGTATGAAATCTGGAAAGGCGATGAGCCCGAAGAAACGAGCGCATTACGCACTCAAATATACCGTCTGAGAAAGGCATTGCCAGAAGGGGTGCTGGTTACAGAACGTGGCCAAGGATATCGACTTAATGCTGTTTAATGTGAAAAACTCATTTATACAATGGTACTTTGGTCACTTTAGGCATCAAGTCTTTACCGTGATGTCGGCTTTGATGTTACTCGTGGTCATTGCGATCGGAGTGATTGCGTGGGCGGCTACCGAAATTGCCGCCGACAGTTTTATTAACCAACGCGTAAAGTTGCTACAACAGCAATGGATACAAACATCGTTAGTGACCGGAGACTGGACTAGCCCGGAAGATAATTTCCTTGCTGTATACCAATTTGAAGACGATAACAAACCGAGTTTTCTTGAAGGTATAACAAACATAGGGATAGAAGAATTTGAGCTCAGCGATGCTCATACGGTGACTTTTATGTCACCGTTCCAACAAAAGTGGCTTCACTTTGTCTATTTCCCTGAACTGGATCCCCACATGGTCGATTATGGCGAAGGAGTGATGGCTTATGTTGGGTACATGATGGTCGTTGTGTTTGTTTTGGGACTGGTTGCTGCCCACTTACTGTCAGGTTATTTTAGCGGTCCAATTGACCTTTTGGTCCATCAAATTCAACACCCGTCTGACAACGTTAATGATAGTGCCATTTCGTCGCGTAAAGATGAAATTGGGGCACTGTATCGGACTTATCACCAATCCTATTCTAGGATTCAATCCTTTTTGAAGCGAGAGCAACAGTTTACTCGCTTTGCCAGCCATGAATTACGAACGCCGGTTAATGTGATTCTAGGGGCGACCGATCTGCTACAAATCGCAGAAGTTAATGATAAAAAACGGCAAATAATCAGCCGTGTTCAAGTCGCAAATAAAGAGATGGATAACTTGATCAATACCTTTTTGTTACTCGGTCGGGAAGAAAAGGGGATTCAGCCTAAAAAGTCATTACAGGCAGTCATTAATGAAACGATCGAGCAGCATCACTTTTTGCTTTCTGGTCGAAGTATCCAACTAGACCAAGTTTTGCTGTCGGATGTTGAAATAGAAAGTTATTTTGCAAAGGTCATTATCGCGAATCTTATCCGTAATGCGATGAGTTACACCGATAGCTATATATTCATCCAGTTAAAAGGACGACGACTTGTGATTGGAAATGATGTTAGGGAACACGATGGGCAAGGCTTTGGTCATGGAGATGAAATCATTTCAGCTGTCTGTAAGAGTGCCAACTGGCGCTATCATTTGTCGGTGACATCTCACAAAGCGAAGGCTGTGATTTATTTCTAAATAAGTTAATCAGTGAGTTGTGACTTTGTTGTGACACAAGCCTAAGTAGAGTCTGGCTATCTAAGCACATAAGGATAGTACGATGATTCACTCAAACTTGTTAGTTCACCCAGTTTTATTTACGCCTTCGTTGAGTTCTAAACAGAGAAACAAGGCGACCAAGTTATTCTCACTAAAAGGTTACCTTAAGCTGTTGGCGGTTGGATGCGTGTTGGCTAGTTCTGCAGTGTATGCAGAGGAACAAAACACAACTGGCTTTCATGGTAGTGTCAGTCTTTTTACGGGGGTCGATGGTACTAACTCGGTGATGGATACCGATTCTGAAGCTAAAATCACTGATTATTCGAGTTCTCAAGACCGGCAGAGTGAAGCTATTGTTATTCCTTTTTGGGATCTTAACTATCGTTTTGATGATTCAAATGAAGTGTATTTTAAAACTGATATTGTTGGAATGGCGAGCGACTTTTACACACAAGCTGGATATCGTCATTATTTGACTGACGGCTCAAATATAGCGATTGGTGTGGTCCCGGGATTGTTGGAGAAAGAAGTCTGGAAAAACCCTTATCAATTGAAATCAGATAGAACGACAACAAACGCTGCTGTGAAAGGTCTTGTTTTAAATTATGACCGAGTTTTGGGTTCAGATTGGTCTCTTGAACTTGCTCGCGGGAAGTATTTGCTAGACCAAGAAGACAGTTTAGCAGCGCTCTCTAGAAATTCGAACCTTAGCTATGTTGAACTAAATTACATGACTGACTTAAATGAGTCGTGGGGAATCGAGTGGTTGATCAATTACCTAGATGTTGATGCTTCAGGTTCGGCATTAAAGAGCCAGCGTATTAGTACAGAAGCTGAGTTTCAACTAAGAAACGGGCGACATATTACAATGCTAGCGGGCAGCGTTGGACTTCAAAAATTTGACGACATAAACCCTCTCTGGAAGCGAACTCGGGAAGATACGAAGCTCGGTGTGTCAGCGACATACATATATGCGATGCCATTTGATTGGAAGAATACACTTTTCATTGCGAGAGGTGGGTGGGACATCACTGACGCTAACATTGATTTTTATGACCATGATGAATACTTGGTTACTTTAGGAATGCAATATCAATTCTGAAAAGCCACGTATTGAAAGTGGGTAAATGGCACTGATGCTTCTTCAGTTTCATTTACCTCTTTTTATGATTTTGATAGAGAAGATTACTCGCCGTGTTTTGACACTTCCATAGCGAATCTAGAGTGATTCTAACTTATTGGCTATCCCGATCTCAGGACGATCTTTGAAAATTTTGTCTGTACCTATAGATGAGCAACCTATTGTATTTGATGGGTGAGTTTGGCCACTAGGTTGGAGGTTTTGTTGTAATAGAAGTAATCCGTTAAATGCTAATGTAGCAAAATCACTGACACGCTTCTGTCCAGAGGCTTCATAGGTTTGAAGTTTTACTCGTGGCACTTTTCTCAAATAGTGCCACCTAGCTCAGAACTGCCCGTGCGACCTGAAGTC
>NZ_JBFRLK010000071.1:0-30250 GCF_041469805.1 Vibrio sp. 10N.286.48.C11
CTCCTAACTTGTTATTGTCCGTGCGACCTCAGGTCGCACGGACAAAAATGGTTTAGAATAAAAGCTCCATTCCATTAAATGGCAGATATCTGCATCTAATCTTTCGGTTATCAATAGCGAATACTTATTATAGTCTCATAGCACACACCATAATCTTCATTATCTCTTCACAATTCAAATTAACCTTTACTATTCAGTTATTTAAAAATTACCGCACTTCATTTTTCCCCTATCTTTGTTAGTTATTATTTCATCATCAATCAAGGCAACGTTCATTCAGCCGACTTAACCTTTCAGGGGATATGATGAAAAAACTAACCAAAGCGATTATTACATGCTTGATGATTGGCTCTATAGGTAGCGGCGCATACTACTACCAAGCTCAGAACGCTCAACAAGAAATGGTGTACACCACTGACATGGTGCGTAGAGGCAACATCAAGGATGTCGTGCTGAGCAATGGTGTGCTTTACCCAAATAAATTGGTTAACGTCGGTGCTCAAGTCTCCGGAGAAATTGAACAAATTGCTGTCGAGTTAGGTCAAGAAGTCCAGCAAGGAGAGTTGATCGGACAGATAGACAGCCTCACTCAACAAAATGAGCTAAAAGAAGCGCTTGCTTCTCTCGACTCTATCGAAGCGCAAATTCGTGCTAAGCAAGCCATGATCAAGAAATCAACCTCCACCTTTGAGCGCTATAAGTCGATGCTAAGTAACAAGGCGTCATCACAAGCGGATTACGACAGTGCTGAAGCAGAGCTTGCTATCTACGAAGCTGAATTAGATCAGCTAGTTGCAGAAAAACAGAAAGCCGAAATCAACGTCGATACTGCTCGTCTAAATCTGAGCTACACCACGATTGATGCCCCAATGAGTGGCACTGTGGTGTACGTTTCAGTAGAGGAAGGACAAACGGTCAACACCAATCAATCTACCCCATCCATTGTTGAGATTGCCGATCTCGATACCATGGTGGTACGTGCTCAAATTTCTGAGGCGGATGTTATCCATGTCAGTGAGGAGCAACAGGCTTACTTTTCGATTCTTGGCGAGCCAGATACACGCTTTAGTGGCGTATTACGCTCAATTGAACCGGGCCCGACCTTAATGAACGGTGATGATAGCAATCTAGAAATTGGCGACAGCGATGCGATCTACTACAACGCACGCTTCGAGGTGCAAAACCCAGACAGACTCTTACGCATTGGCATGACAGCTCAGGTGTCGATTGTTCTTGATAGTGCGGATGATGCTTTGATGATCCCAGCGCAAATACTACAAAACTCTGGCAAAGATGGCTTTCAAGTTCCTGTTATTCAGGGTGGAAAAGTGGAGCTAAGACAGGTCGAAGTTGGGCTTAACAATAATATATATGCAGAAATAACATCTGGCCTTCAAGAGGGAGATGAGGTGGTGGTTGGTCAAGCCTCGTCAACCGCGTCTAGCGATATGCCCATACGCGGCCAAGGCCCAATGAGGATGTAAGCGATGAATAATCCACTACTAGAAATCAAAGGCGTGAGCCGAGCGTTCCAATCTGGCGATCAAGCACTCACTGTGCTGAACAACATTGACCTAGCGATAAATCGAGGCGAGATGGTGGCGATTATCGGCGCTTCTGGCTCAGGAAAATCTACATTGATGAACATTCTTGGTTGTCTTGATAAACCATCCCAAGGCCAATATCTGATTGATGGTCAGGATGTCTCAAATATGGATGCTGATCAGCTTGCACAACTAAGACGAGAAAACTTCGGCTTTATTTTCCAGCGCTATCATCTACTGAGTGACTTAACGGCGCTTGAGAATGCAGAGATCCCTGCTTTGTATGCGAATACAACCAAAGAGCAACGCCGTGAGAAAGCCGAGCAGCTACTCACTCGATTGGGTTTAGAGGAGCGCCTTGATCATAAGCCCAATCAATTAAGTGGTGGTCAGCAGCAGCGTGTGAGTGTCGCCCGAGCACTGGTCAATGGTGGCGATGTGATCCTTGCTGACGAACCGACAGGTGCGCTCGATAGTCACAGCGGCAAAGAGATGATGCAACTTATTCAGGAGCTTCACGCTGACGGACATACCATCATTCTTGTTACTCACGACCCTAAGGTTGCCGCGTTTGCTGATCGAGTCATTGAGATCAAAGATGGTCAAATCATCCAAGACCAGCAAAACCACGATAAACCTAAATCAAACGTTGTCGCTAAAGAGAACAACGCGATCCAAGATCACAACAAACAACTCAGCATTTTTCGCTATCTAGAGGCGTTTAAGATGGCGTTGCTTGCGATGTCTAACAACCGTCTACGAACCTTTCTGACCATGTTAGGGATCATCATCGGTATCGCCTCGGTGGTATCGGTTGTGGCAATGGGTACTGGCTCCCAGCAAACCATCCTTGAGAACATGGCAAACATGGGCACCAACACGATAGAGATAAAACCCGGAACTGGCAGGGGTGATAAACACTCGGGTCGTATCCGAACGCTTACTGCGGATGATGCCAAAGTGCTCGAAAACTTTGCATTTGTTGATAGCGTGACACCAACAGTACGAGCGAATGGTGCCATTCGTTATGCCAGTGAAGCGCATACAGGAAGCGTTGAGGGAGTGGGTTTAGACTACTTTCGAGTTAAGGGGCTTGAGCTCGATAAAGGGCAGTTTTTCAGTCAAGAGAGTATCGATTCGCTCGAGCAAGTGGCGATCATTGACGCCAATGTCGTAACCGATGTATTTCAGGGGGAGGACCCGATTGGTAAGGTCATCTTTCTTGGTCAATTGCCTGTGCGCGTCATCGGTGTCACCGCAGAGCAAGATGATAGCCTTACCAGCAGCGATACGTTGAATGTTTGGCTCCCCTACTCGACAGTATCGGGCCGATTACTTAACCAAAGCTATGTTAACGACATTACGGTAAGACTCAATGACGAGGTATCAAGTTCAGCGGCTGAACAGGCGATTATCACGCTCATCAAAGTGCGTCATGGTGCCGAGGATTTCTTTACAGTCAATACAGACGCTATTCGCCAAAACATTAAGAAAACCTCATCAACCATGACCATGCTCATCTCAGCCATCGCCTTTATCTCGCTGGTTGTTGGCGGAATTGGGGTAATGAATATTATGTTGGTGTCCGTTACCGAGCGCACGAGGGAGATAGGCATTCGTATGGCCGTCGGAGCCAGACAAACCGACATCCTGCGCCAATTTCTGATTGAAGCTGTGTTAGTCTGTGTTTTAGGTGGCTTGATGGGAATAGGCTTGGCTTACTTTGCTGGCTTTGCATTAGGGTATATGGGTAGTGACATTCGAATGATTTATTCAACAAGTTCTATCATCGCAGCATTCAGTTGCTCGACTTTAATTGGCGTTGTCTTTGGATTTCTACCCGCGAGCAATGCCGCCAAACTCGATCCAGTAGAAGCACTAGCGCGAGATTAAACCAAAAACGCCCCATTCCTTATGGTGTGTGTGGCGAACCTTTACTAGGACAGAACATTGAAACTACTCTACAAATTCTTCTTCACTTTCTGTGTGACTAGCTTTACATCGGTGGGATTAATGTTGCTGCTGGTCACGCATAACTTATCTACGGGTTTCAATGATTACGTGGAAGCTGAGGAATTAAAGCATGTTGCCGCGCTACAAGAGCAATTGACTCTTTTTTACGACCAAGAAAAGAGCTGGGAGTCGTTAAAACAAGATGACGCATTGTGGAAAAGTATTGCTAACTTTCATCGAAAAGCAGACCAATCAACACAAGAGGCGGAGAGCGAATATAGCTTGGGTCGCTTACTTCACGTACCGAGACGAGTGAGTCTTTTTGATGCCAATAAAGAGGTGGTGATCGGGCGTAAAGAGTTTCACCCCGATGCGCGCAACCAGCGCATTCTGCATAATGGTAACTTAGTGGGCTACCTCTCATTCATACCCGCTCAAATTAATAGCTACAGTGCAGAGAATGAGTTTCTGGCCAAACAAACCAGAAATTACTACACCATCGCACTTGCTGTGGTTGTTCTGTCATTTGTTACTGCATGGGTTTTCTCGCGACATCTTGTCTCACCCATCAGTCGCCTTATATCTGGTACCTATCGAATGATTCGAGGCGATTATCAAGTTCGCGTTGAGAAACAGAGCAAAGATGAAATTGCTCATCTGGCGGAAAACGTGAATATTCTGGCGCAAACCTTAGAGCAAAACCAAAATAACCGATCGGTATGGATGTCGGATGTTTCGCACGAGCTTAAGACACCATTAACCGTGATGCGTGGACAACTGATGGCCATTCAAGATGGGGTTTTCCAAGCCGATGAAAAGCGCATTCAACTAATGGTGGATCAGGTGGATTCATTAAGCCGCATCGTTAACGACCTGTACCAACTCTCTATCACCGATGTCGGTGGACTCTCCTATAAAAAAGAGGTGGTGCAGCCAGTACAATTGTTACTGGAAGTGTTGAGCGGATTTGAAGCAAAACTCGATCAAAAGCCACTTTCTGTTAACTGTTCGACGTTAACCCCCCTGCTAAACAATGAACGTTGTCAGATACTTGGCGATAGTGACCGCCTGAAGCAGCTATTTACTAATTTATTGGAAAACAGCTACCGATATACGCATGCTAAAGGGCAAGTGAACCTAATTGCTCAGATTGAAGATCAAGACCTCACATTAGTCTTACAAGACTCGGCGCCAAGCGTACCTGTTGAGATGCACAACAAATTGTTTGATCGTTTCTTCAGAGTCGAGTCCTCTCGAAACCGCGAACATGGCGGTTCAGGGCTAGGCTTGGCTCTGTGTAAACAAATTGCCGAAGCGCATCAAGGCATTGTTATTGCTAGTAATTCTCCACTTGGTGGCCTAAAAGTGACCATCCGATTACCACTGTTTAAGGAAGTAAACCTATGACGAAACCTCAAGTTTTGATTGTCGAGGATGAAGCTCATATCGCAGAAGTTCTGGTGGCGTATTGCCAAAACAGTGGCTTTGAAGCAACACATCTCGCGAGTGGTTCAAACGTCATCAACCATATCAGAACTCACCATGTTGATATGATGCTGCTTGATTTAATGCTGCCAGATACCGATGGCATGGATATTTGTAAACAGGTTCGGGCATTTTCTCAACTGCCAATTATTATGATTACGGCAAAAAGCGAAGAGATTGACCGACTGCTGGGGCTTGAGTTTGGCGCCGATGATTATATCTGTAAACCATTCAGTCCACGCGAAGTCATCGCCCGCATCAAAACGGTGCTGCGCCGAGTGACACCGATAAATTCGGCAAATCAGCAAGCATCCATGATCATCGACTCTGGTTTTGAAATGAAGCCTGATGAGTTTGAAGTTCGCTTTGAAGGAGCTTTAATTGACCTGACGCCACAAGAGTTCAAGATCCTAAAACTGTTTCTTGAGAACACAGGTCGAGTGTTCAGCCGTGACGATATCTTAAATCGGGCTTATTCAGACACGGCTGATGTATCGGATCGCAACATCGACACTCACATCAAGAATATTCGTAAAAAAGTAGGCCAAGTCTCTACGGGCGAATCACCAATTCGCTCTGTTTATGGTGTTGGTTATAAGTTTACTCAACGAATTTGAGAGGTAAGTATTGCAGCTTCAGATGTGCTCGTAACTCGTATTGGGGCAAAAGCTTGCTACAACAAAAGACAGAATAGACAAAAAGCATCGAAAAGTTTCGAACTTTATTGTAACTTTTTGCTTTGAGTTAGCCTATTGAGTGGCATTGAGTTTTGATCTTTATTGTCAATTCTTTGTTATAGCGTCACGTAGCAATCAGCCCCGCGTAACAGAAAAGTTTCAATCTTTGTTGTTCACCGACATTATTAGCTGTCAGTCATCGCTGATTTAAACACTCTGTCATCCACTCTTCCACTTCATTGTCGAGCCAAGCAACAGCTCTTTCTCCTATAGGTGCGGGCTTAGGAAATGAGCCCTCACTTATCTTGCGATAAATAGAGGATCTGCTTAACGCAGTCTTTTTCATGACTTCTTTTATTTTAAGAAATCTCATTGGTATGCCTTATTTATAATTACTCGCGAAAATGTATACCTTTGTGACTTCAAGGAACCACATTAGTTAGGTGACCTTTGAGAGACTTCCGCTCTAGAGGTAAAATTGAAATCTAGTGGCCATCTGATACCCGTATATTCCTTCTCTGATATATCGAATGGTACGACCCAAAGCTGATGCCCACCTCCCAACTCAAAGGGGAAATGCAGTGCTTCATCAAAGTTATCTTGGCTAGGGTAAATAAGCACTACATCCTGTCCACTTTCATCATCCGCAAGGTATTTTTTTGCATAAGCAAACAGTTGGTAAATATCCGATTGGGAGATATTTGAATTACTTAACTTGGTATTGAGGAGCTTCCACTTCGTATCGAGTACGACTTGATTGGTGCTCCCTTCCTTAATGATCAAGTCCGGGCGTAAACTGAATTTGTTTCTACCGTCATAACGGGCAAGGTATTCACCAGTAACTTGTGTACTAACACTGAGCTTAGGATGGCTGACCGCTAGTTGTTCTTTTAGAACTTTAGCAACGTAGTCTTCAAATACCTTTTCCATCGGGAACAAAAGAGAAGCTGCGTTAGCACTACCTTTCATCGTTTGTGGAGAAAAACCTTCTAAGATTAGTCGACACCAGTCTAAAGGTATTTGGTAGTAGCTCATCCCTCTATCAAGCCTGACTTTCGAAAAATCAACGCTGTAGTCCTTACTCTCTGGTATTTCATTGAATACAAAGTCTAGCTCTTGTAACAACTTCTGATTATCTGCACTCCGCGTATAGCCTTTGACTCGTTTTAGAGCACTATGCATTAACCGGTTTACGGGACGATCGAGTAAGAACTCATCGTACTCACAGTAAAATTTATGCTTACTAATGGAGTTATGCCTAACTTGTTTTCCTACATTCAGCTTCCCCTTTAAAAAACCTAAATTGTCTTCTCTACGTACATAGTCACTTCTTAAGCCACGTTTTACGAGCGTGTTCACCGACTGTAAGAACTGGCCTATAAATACCTCTAACAACGGCATTCTTTGGCGAGTAATATTAGCATTCGAGCTTTGAATATGTGAGAAACCTTTCAACGCACGTAACATTACTAGTAGTGTGTACCGAGCTTTCACATAAGCGTCATCATAGTTGTTGTCACTACCTTCATCTGTGAAGCCTTTTCCGATTTTAGGCAAGATTTCAATTTGCGTTTTATCTGGCGTGAACATAACTCCTGCATAGTTTTGAACTTGCAGAACTTCCATACCATTTCGACGACGTAATTGGAGAAGGTTTCTTTCATTCTCATTACTTAAGCAAAGCTGCTTGAGATATTGATAGGCTGATACAGAGATAGCTTGAATGTGTGAAGATGTAGTCTGATCTTTAAGCACATCTTCACTCACTAAACAGTCATACTCGAAAAGAGTGATTTCTTGCTTGGCTTTCACTAAGCTTACTCGCTATCTTTTGCGTAGATAGTTTTAAACGCTGTCGGATTTTGCCAAACAGTCCCTGCCCCAAAAGGCTTGAATGAGTATGTCACTTTGCAATCCTCATACAACTCTAATCCATGTTCAGGGCCAAATAACTCACTGTAGGAGTCTTCAGTTCTTTTTAAAAATTGTAGTCTGTCATCTTGTTTCAAACTGTCACCAAGGACTAAACGAATCTTGCTCCAATCTTCATAAAAATACTCTTCCAATAGTGGGATTATCTTGTTCTTAAATGCTGACTGTAGCTCGATAAACGCCTTGCCTTCATCAACTTCATTGAAAACAGGGAACAAGAAAGCATGACCAAGCGTATGCTCTCGGTCATAGAGAACTTCAATTCGCTTGTTAAGTGTTTCGAGCAATTTAGATAAATTGATGCCCTTAACTTCTTTATCAGCAAAAAGCGCGGGGTTTGGCATCATCTCTTTAAAGTCGAAACGACGACGTAATGCTGTGTCCATCATTGCCAATGAACGGTCCGCCGTGTTCATAGTGCCGATGATATATAGGTTATCTGGCACTGAGAAAGTATCACCAGAATAAGGTAAGGTGACTTCTAGCGGCTCCTGCGCACCATTGCGCTTAGAAGGTTCAATTAAGGTAATCAGTTCACCAAAAATTTTTGAGATATTACCTCGATTGATCTCATCGATAACTAATACATAGTTTTGGCGTTCTGTTTTGACTTCGCGCTTACTATGCGCAAGTTTTTCTAAATGCTTGATCAAAGCAGAATAGTAAGGGTTCAATCCTCCATTAATCACTCGATCACCATGAAAAATGTCTTTTAAGGTTTTTACACTCAAAGAATGGGTTGATTCGCCTTTGTCTTTTTCGAAGCGAATTGTGTTGTTATCGACATCAGTCACTCTGAAAAACGTACGAACGGTGTCGACTCGAACGCCCTCTTCTAGTTCAGACAAACTATTTAAAAAACGCCCCCACAATGTATCAAAATCATCTTTCTCATCCGTGGTTTTGGTTTCTTGGTAGTCCTTAGCTTTTTCACAGAGCGCCTTAAATACACCCTCTTTTTCATAGTAAGAAATTTGACCGCCTTCTGTTTTAGCACTGAGTCCTTCCACAAACTCTTCATACCCATAGCTTTGATGAAATGTGACAAAACGAATTCGACCAGCGGCAGTCAGTGCTTTGTATTTTTTCGTTAGTGAGCCTCTTTGCTCTTCTGATACACCGGTTTCAGGATCAATGTTTATGCTGGCGTAAAAGTCAGGATCAGCGGCTTGAACTGCGGCTTCAATAGTATGATAGGTTTTACCAGTGCCTGGCGGCCCATACAAAATTTGGTTAAGCGGAGAGATGATACTGTGACTACTATATTCATGGTTCATTTGGCTTTCCTTCTCACTATCATGCTTAACTCTCAGTTCATCTAAACTCATCGAGTAGTATGGTTGCAGAATGCTCTCTTCAAATAGCTTTAGGTCTTGTTTTTGCTGGTATACCTTTGCAAGAGTACTGTTATAGCTTGGGGCCCAACCTTTACTTGGGCCTGCGTACTTTTGTAACTCTGACAAAGAACGGACTAACTCATACTTTCGAAACCTCCAACCATGATCTAAAGGAGATTCATCATCGAACATAGCCTCTCCAGTGACTCGTACCAAGGCCTTTAAATAACCGCTGCGAGAAAGGCTTACGATATCACTAACTTTGACTTCCTTGATAAAACGACTGCCCTGACTTTTTGCTGTTTCGCTATGTACAGCTAGATAGTTATTTTCGTCTAGCCATTGGGATACGCTTTCAGATATTTCGTTGAAACCATGGGAAACTTTCCAAATATTAGGGATAGTTTGTAGTGGGTCTTTGTTGACTAATTTATACCCTTGCTTTTCAAAAAACCTCTCAGCTTCAGACGTATGACACTGACTGTGGTGGACATCAAAAATCACACTGTAGAGTCTTTTTGCTGGATACAAATTGCCGTCAATTTCAACAAAGTGATGAAAGTCCTTTTCGTAATAACCATCTTGCTTCAACTGAGTTACGGCATCCTCAACTGACCGCTTTGAAACGTCCATACCTAGCCTCTTTCCTTACTATTATTCTTGATTTGTCCTGTTCTAACAGGATTTTGATAAACACAACTATAGTTTTGATTGAATGATTGCTGCCTTTATAGGCATTGTGCACCTGCACCTAAGAAATATTCGTAAGTTTCGTCGAACAGTGCCTCTTGAGGGAAATAAAACACTACGCCATCTCTACCTCTTGTCATCAGTACCCGGTAACTATTAAGTTTTATTTGATAGGGGTCTCTCACTTTTTGATTCCCCTTGTAAAGTTGCCACCCTCTCCCGTCAAAAATAAAGTCATCAGCCCAAACAAGAATCGGCATATCAAGCTCTAAACCTTGGCACTTAAATTCATCGATGGTCCGCTCAAACTGACAACACGATTTTGGAGCACTCACATCATCATGAAACCATGGACCGACAGTTTCTTCAGTGTACTTCGTATTACTGGAAGAACTTAATAACCCGTACTTCTTGGCTGTGCCTTGGTACCTGGTTCTGCAATACCTTTTAGCTTTATCCAAATCTCTGGTTAGATAGATATTGAAACCGTCTTTAATCGTCTGCTTAGCCAGCGCAACATCCGGCTTATCATTCAAAACACCTTCCACCCACTTAGGATATAAACTTGCGCTATGAGATCGTAAAGACTGATCTAAATTTAGCAATGGGTTTACTCGAACACGATTACTGCTCATGAATTGAAAATGATGCTCTAACGCTGGTGGGCAAAAAACAATCCAAGGCTCTTCACTACTTTTCAAAGCATCACACCAAAGAGAAATACCCACCTCTTCACCTACATAAATCTCTTGTCCCTCTCCAACTAGAGCGACATAGTGACAAGGCGTTTTATCTTTATCTTTATCTTTATCTTTATCTGCGATCCTGATGATGCAAGAAGGCTCCGACATTTGGTAATTCTTGTTTTTATTTTCGTCCCACATCCTCTGAGCTTCATCAAAAACAACCAAATTAGTATGAGGGGTTGTACGTGGCTTCATGTATTCGCGTTTAAAGTCTTTCAACGCGCGAACAAACGTTTTGTCATCAAGAGCATATTGCAAGACATCTACCAGCGGGCCATTCCCAGATAGAAACTGACCTCTTTTGTTCCGATGTACAAACTCCAAACCCAGCAACGTCTTCCCTGCTCCAGGAACACCAGTAACCAGGGTTAATACACTCGCCCGATTTCTATTTCCTTCGCTCTCAACCCAAGCAGTAACTTTATCCAACTCATCAAGCGCTTCATAAATCCCTGCACTCTTAGCACTCTTTAGTTCTTCTATTGGGTTGTTTTGAAATATCTCTACCGCTGCATCTACTAGATTAGGTAATGGTGCATAGGGCGATTCAAGCCACTGTTTTAAATCAGTGTTAGTAGGAGCGCCCGTTAAATACTTATCAAGAAAGGCTTTGAGTTTATCGCTAGATAGGATTGAGATATTACTTTCGATATCCGTTAATTTGCCGGTGGATTGAGTCAAAACCAAACCGGCAATCACCTCTAGCTCGGCGCTTTCATGATGGTAATTACAGAGATCTCGATAATAGCCGCACAGCTGATCATAATCCGCTCGCTGATAGCGATCCTTCATTTTGAATTCTAAAATGAATAGCTTATTTTCGACTAGAAGCAGAACATCAGGCCTACGCCCTCCTTCCATTGGTAGAGCATACTCAAAAATAACATAGCCATCAGATTGGGCACGCTTGGAGAGTTCTTTCTGAAGATGATGAAAACAATCAACCCAAGCTCGTTTCTGAAGTTCACCGAGCTCTAAGCCAGGGAAGTTAATACAAAACTCAGAACACATGTTGGCCAACCAGTTTTCTTCTTGTTCTTGAAGAAAGACATCAATCCTATTTGCATAGCAATAAGTCATTCACGGTCCTCTTCAGTTTGCTTGCAACTTTGCAACGATAGGAACATCAGCTGCAGCCCAATCTAAAGAAGTTAGTTCATCGAGATTTAACCACAATGCTTGAATATGCTCAGTAAGTACTATCTTTCGGTTTTCGACAGGACATAAATAAGCGTGCATCGTGATATGAAAGTCAGGGTAAGCATGCTCAACCGTCATGAAATAATCTACATGTTCGATATTCAGATGCAGCTCTTCATTCAACTCTCTTTTAATGGCTTCTTCTCTCTGCTCACCTACTTCCACTTTCCCGCCGGGAAATTCAAACTTCTCATGGATATAAGCTAACTTTGAAGGACCGCGCTGAACACACAAAGTTTTATCTTCATGTTGAATAATGGCCGCTACTACTTCTATTTTTTTAACCATATTCACTTGCCCCTAACTATTCTTCTTATAATTCTCAGCCTGCTCTAGCACGCCTTTGTATACATCATCGTTGGCGACTGGTGGGAAGCCGTATTTGTGTAGCAGTAAGATTAAATCCACTTTCAATTTGGCTTTTATATCATCGCGCCCTGCCCAGTCTGGATATTGGGCGACATTGTCTACTGTGGTTTTCATCTCCTTCGCCAGTTCGAGCATCTTGTCATCGTCGTAAGTGAAATCGTACTTCTTGCGCATGTGGTTCAAGATATCGAGGAACGCTTTCTCTTCTAGGTCGATACCTAGGTCTTCAAACGAGCCCATTTCTTTCACGATATCAAAGATAATGTCCGTCATTTCTTGAGAGAAGGTATCGAACTCCTCGCCATTCAACACATCATTTTCACGACGTTCGTTGTATTGCTCCACCAGCGATTGGAAGCGCTTAGAGAAGTTCATGCCTTGCAGCTGGTTGACCTTTTTAAAATCACTTATCGCCTTCTCTAACAGCTTTTGAAGCAACTGAATCTTGGTGTTTGGCAGCTTAATCTTGTTGATACGAGCTAGGTAATCTTCGTCAAAAATATCGATAGCTTCGGCGTGCTCATCACCAATCGTAAAGATCTCTTCTACTCCATCGGCACGAAGTGCTTCTGCCACTAACTCACGAACACGTCTATTCATTTGTGCCGTGTCTGGTGCATCACCTTTGGTTAGCTTAAAGATGATAGAGCGCACTGCGATATAGAAGTGAATTTGGTCACGCTCTTGCTGAGATAACAATTCACTACCACAGCAAACATCATAAGCCGCCTTCATACGGCCGACTAAAGCCATGAATCGAGTTTCGCCTTTCTTGGTTTGAAGGATGTATTCTGCCGACTGATTAAGGCACTCTAGCTGCTTACACGGCTCTCCTGTGTAATAACCGGACGTATCGAACTTGTGGAACATCTGCCTTAACAGATCGAGATGGTTCTTCACCTCAATGACAGAAAAACGAATATCTTCAAAGTTAGTCTCATCAGCCTTTGAATACATTGCTAAGGCTTGATTCATTCGCGACTTGATACCAATGTAATCGACAACCAGCCCTTTCGCCTTGCCTTCAAACTTACGGTTAACACGTGAGATGGTTTGAATCAGGTTGTGTTTCTGCAACGGCTTATCGATGTAGATAGTATCCAATTCAGGAACGTCAAAACCTGTTAACCACATGTCGACTACAATGGCTATTTTGAAATTCGACTTAGGACTCTTAAACTGCTGGTCGAGCGATTTTCGATATTCCTTGGTTCCTAACAGGCTGTACTGATCAGGATCATCGTCTTTGCCGCGCGTCATCACCATTTGCACCATCGCAAGTGGCTTTAACTCTTCTTTCTCTTTATCAGTCAGCTCGACGCCATCAATTGATAGCTTTTCCTCAAACCATTCTGGCCTTAAGATTTTGACTTGCTTATAAAAATCAAACGCGATTTCACGACTCGCACAGACAAACATCGCCTTGCCCTTTATCGTAGAACCTTCTTTAACTCGCCCTTCATAATGTTCAACAAAGTCTTTCGCCAAAGCTTCAATACGGTCAGGGTCGCCAAGAATCGCGTTCATATTGGCAGTAGCTTTCTTACTCTCTTCTATCTGATGTTCATTGGTGCCAGCTTCTGCGCACGCTTGGTAGTATTTCTCTACCTCTTCAAGCTTGCTGTTATCAAGAATGACTTTGGCTGCTCGGCCTTCATAAACAATACGAACCGTAATTTCATCATTAACCGATTCTGTCATGGTGTAGCTGTCTACTGCATCACCAAATACATCAAGGGTGGCATCTATCGGCGTTCCGGTGAAACCAACGTAAGTCGCGCTTGGTAGAGAATCGTGCAGATACTTAGCAAAGCCGTATGTCTCTTTCACATCGACGGCTATACCATCTTGATATTTGATCACCACTTTCTTATCGAGGTTGACCTGTGAACGGTGAGCTTCATCGGAAATACAGATGATGTTTGTACGCTCTGAAAGCAATTCGATGTCTTCGGTGAACTTATGAATGGTAGTCAGGAACACACCACCACTCTTGATGCCTTGCAGCTTGTCTCTTAAATCTTGACGGCTTTTAACTGGCACAACCATCTCATCACCAATGTAATCAGAGGCATTACAGAACTGTTTAGAAAGCTGATCATCGAGATCGTTACGGTCGGTAATAAGTACAATGGTCGGGCTTTCAAAATCGATGCTTTTCATCAATAGGCGAGATAGAAACTGCATGGTAAAGCTCTTACCACACCCTGTTGCACCAAAGTAAGTACCGCCTTTACCACTACCGTATGGCTTACGTTCTTTGTCTATGTTGTAGTAAAGCTTACGCGCTGCGTAGTACTGCGGGTAACGACAACAGACTTTTATCTCTTTCTTAGAGGTATCAGGGAAGAAGACAAAGTTCTTCACTACATCAAGTAATCGAGTTTGGTTAAACAACCCGGCAATCATGGTGTAGAGGGAATTAATACCCTCTTTTTCGGTAGACTCGTTGCCCGTTACTTTGCGCCACGCGTAAAAAAACTCATACGGCGCAAACAGGTTACCCATTTTGTTGTTCACACCATCACTGATGATGCACATCGCGTTGTAGACGAACAGCTTGGGAATATCACGGCGATAACGCACACAGATTTGCTTCCATGCATCAAAAATGGTCGCGTCTTTCTCTCGCACGGCACTTTTAAATTCAAACACCACCAGCGGTAAGCCGTTCACATAAAGGATGCCATCAGGGATTCGAATTTGTTCATCGACCCCCTCAATCTCTAGCTGGTTAACGATTTTATAGATATTGGTATCAGTCGGGTCTAGGCGATATGTTTCTAAGTAACTAACATTACCCTCTGCAACTTCTCTATCAGTATTATCTGATTTAGATTTATTCTCTAGCAACGGGACAAACATCAAGCGTAAGGCTTGTGCCAAATGTCTTGTATCGATTAACTCAATATAGAGGTCTTTCTTTGAGCGATCTTCACGCTTAAACAAGAAGCCATTCGTTAGCCATTGGCAGAAGGTTTTATTGCTATGGTACAAATCACTGGCAGGCAACGTTGAGATCATACGAACAATGGTGTCGATTTCGCTCTCGGTTATACCATCGCCTCGGTACTGCTTGGCAAGGTAGCGTCGTAAGTCATCGACAATGAGTACTTGTTCTTTGTCTTCACGCGCTATTTGTTCACCCACTACGTGTGGGTAGCCTTGCTCACCCAATAGCTCAATAATGGCCTGTTCTAATTTGGCTTCTGTGAATTTTAAGCTCATCGCCTTTTCCTACTGCTGTTTGACGTTGTTTGTTGTTTTCTAAATTGAGTTATTTAAATTTGTTTTGTAGTAACTCGGTTTCGGGCTTTGTTCCATTTTCTCAACACCGCAGATCTTGTCACCTCCGCAGAATCAGATATATTTTGAATAATATTTCTGAATTAAAGCGAACATATTACGCTTACGCTTGTACGTGGTAGCGAGTTGCGCCACCTGACTATAAAATGTCGCCAATTGAGTAGGATGCGATTTCAGCATATTCTCTAAACGTCGAAGTAACTCTAAAGCTTGATCGTAAGCCGTATTATTGGTCTGTTCGATATAAGATGAGACTGCTCGCAGATAATAATCCAGCGTATTTTCAGGTTTATCATCCACAATTTGATCGGCAAGCGAAATAAGTCCTTGTATTGATATTTTATGTTCGGCAACCCATTCGCACGCTTTGTCTAATTGCTGGTTATCGATATAGAACAGAACCAAGGCATCCGTACGATCAGAAGCTTGATTATAGCGGTCTGGTTGTTGATAGGCATTGGCAAGTAGCAGTTCAGTGCGGGAGAAAAATTCAACATCATCAATTTGGTAATTGGCTTTAAACTTCGCTAACTGTTGATAATATTGAAAGCTTGGTGATTGTTCTAACAAACGGTTAGCTAATACCCATGCAGAATGGATTTCACCTAGTTCAACATAAAGACGGAATTGAGCTTGTTCGCACGCACGAAGTTCATAATCACTCGCCATTTTTTTCGCCTTAGCTAACCAAAACTCAGCTTCTAACGGCTCTTGCTCATCAATGAACATATCAACAACTTCAAGATAATCTCGACACGTTCGTGCTATTTTTTGTTTAATTTCCGCCACTTCACGCCAATCGGAGCTGTGTTTCATTAACGGAACTGCCCATGAGCGTAAGTTCCAGCTACTCTCATCTTGCGATGCTTGATCTATCGCTTGGCGGCATAAGGTTAGAAAGTGGGTGTTAGATTGCCAAATCGCTCCAAAACTCTCTTCAATCGAAGGAAATACGTCAAATTCATAATGGGTCAAACGCTCAAACATCCACTGCGCTTTCTCTTGCTCACTCCAATTAAGCTTTGCCAGCGTCTTTGGCATGTGTTCGTTAATCATGCTTTCAATGCCATAACGATCGCCATTGGAGTCATCAATTTGCTCTAGCACCTTATTCAACCGTTCAACAAGGTAGTTGATTAATTTCCATTGATGATCGGCGTTAATGCTTTGCATTGATTCAATGATCATGTTCAATTGAATTTCTGCTGAGTTGAAATAATCATGGCTTTCTCGCCAATCCCAGAGCTGTTCTCGCGGTAAGGCTTGGGTAACCAACTTTTTCAGCTCGCCATATACGGCTGGCTTTTCGCGTATTTCAATTTTTGTCAGCAGTGCATTCCATGTGTACTCATCTTCTTCTAGGTATTCGAGTAGCATCTCTACCATGGCCTCTTCACCAAGGCTTTGCAGGTGATTTTTTATGGTATCTCGTTCACTACTTTGGTTTAAAGCTTGTTCTTGGTCTTGTAGGCAAAGGGCAACCGCCACGCCGTGCTTGCACAACATTTGATATTGCGCCGCAGGGCAAGTACAAGTGCCAACCAGATCGCCAGTGAAATCGAGGCTCACTTGATAATTGAGGCTGCCTTTGACCTGTGCGGTCGCGGTGTTGCCAACAAGGTTAAGCTTGCGTACTGCACCACTGCGTGAAAGCAAGATGCCTTTTTGCAAAGTGCTTGTTTCACACAGTGTCGTCAATTCAGAAATGTCGATTTCACGAGTATTAGTTGCGTTCATTATATTATGGTTCCACCTACGCTTTGCTTTGTTCTATTTCGGATTAATCTAATTCCCACCTTCGTTATCTCAGAACCGAGGCGCGAGGTATCTGAGATCTCGCTTTTCACCACCGTCAAAAACGAGATTCCTGATAAGTTCGTTCCTCACTTTCTGGAATGACGAAAGGTTACTCTGCTAGTGCTTTAGCTTGTTCTACTTGCACGTTTTCTAAGTCGATTTCGCCGGAAAGCAATTTAGGAAGTAACGTATCGCGTAACGATTCCAAAGTTGCATTCTGTGCTCTATTTTGAGGAATCAACTGATAAAACTTATCGACGATAGCGGAGAAAGCTTCACGTAGCTCAACTGGTGGTACAGCCATTTCCCAGTTCATGATTGCAGTCTTATCACCTCGCGGCATTTTTGCGCCTTTCGAGGTTCTAGTCATGTACTCGAAGAATGTATCTTGATAGAGCAAGTTCATCAGGTATGAGTCAGTATTTTCACTAACTGATTCAAAACCAAGAACATCATTGGAGCGACCACCACTTCCCTCAGCAAGCCAGATCTTCTTAAAGTAAGGGCGGATGTTTGAAACTAAGATATCTCCCGACTTATATGCTGCGACAGTTTTAGCTGTTGGAAGCTTAGATGCAGCGGTTACACCTTTCTTTTCAGCGAGCATATTCTCTGTAGAGATGTAATTTTCAAGTGAAATTGTGTCGGTGTTGGTTCTTGCTGAACAGTATTTTGCTACGTTGCTCAGTGTGCCTACATCCCAACCTTCTGGGATCAACCCTAGCTCAGACTCAACGAGCTTTTCTGGAAAAAGCGAGGCAACTTCTTTTGAAAGAAAAGGCGCATCCATCCCTTTTGGCTGTTCGCCATTCATTTTGGCTTTTACTGGGTCAAAATCGACAAACCAAGATTTGAAAAGCGTTTGTGCCATTTGCTCTAGGGTTTGGTTGATTTGGTTGTTGAGTGACAACTTCTCATTCATTGATTTGAGAATTTCTACTGTATTGCGTTGCTCATCTAATGGTGGAATCCTGATGTCAAAATCGGGTAGCTCCTTTAGAGCAATTCTATTAACAGTTGCACCATGATTTGTTCGTTTCTTTATTTCAGTTTGGAAAGCAGGAGCCAAATATGCATAAAGTAAATACTCAGGAAGAACAACGTCTAAATCAGGTCTCAACAACCCCATTCTACGACCTAAACATGCCTTGATACCACCAGGCATCAAAGCGGCTTCACCTAATCGAGTCTCATAAGAAAATAAAACATCTCCTTCTCGTGGAGTGACTCTCTTAGTCCATTTAGTGAACTGCTCTTCACTCACATGAGCCGATTTTGAAAGATCGAGCTGTCCCCCTTCCAAGCTTGAAATACTTAGAAAGTAAGGACCTGTATCTATTTTTTTTGGTGTAGCATGAGGACCATCAAATACTTCAGCGACCCTCCCAATTTTTGTAATAAAATCACTCCCCATAACCCAACGCCTCCAAGTTCTGGCGAATGGTTTTGTCTAGCTCTTTGGATTGATTCATTTGGCTGTACAGGGTTTGTGAAAGCTCGCTCATCTTGGTTTCAAACGGAATGCCATCATCTTCCACTTCGGCTGCGCCTACGTAGCGCCCCGGAGTCAGTACAAAGTCATTGGCCTTAATATCAGCAATGGTGGCTGATTTGCTAAAGCCAGCTTGGTCTTCGTACTTCTCTACTTTGCCGTCGCCACGCTCAATACGCGCTTTAAGTTCTGCTTCATCACAGCGCCAAGCGTGGTATGTATCGGCAATCAGCGCGATATCATCTTTAGTCAGCTCTTTATTGGTGCGGCTAATCATGGTGCCCATTTCACGAGCATCAATAAACAACGTCTCTTTTTGGCGGTTACGGAAACCTTTGGTGGTGTTTTCGGTTTTGTCTTTAGTGATAAACCAAATACATACAGGGATCTGCGTAGTAAAGAACAGTTGCCCCGGCAGAGCAATCATACATTCAACGCGATCGTTCTCGATAAGCTGCTGGCGGATCTCCCCTTCACCGGAAGAATTTGAACTCATAGAGCCGTTCGCTAATACAAAACCAGCAGTGCCTGTTTCGCTTAGCTTCGAGAGCATGTGCAAAATCCAACCGTAGTTGGCATTGCCTGTTGGCGGTGTACGATAGCCAGCAAAGCGCGCATCGTCGGTTAGCTCGGCTTCATTACGCCAACCTTTAAGGTTAAACGGCGGGTTCGCCATGATGTAATCGGCTTTCAAGTCTTTATGCTGGTCAGCAAAAAAGGTATCGGCTGCACGCTCACCCAAATTGCCCGATAAACCACGAATGGCTAAGTTCATCTTCGCCAGTTTATAAGTGGTCGAGGTAAGCTCTTGGCCATAAATAGCAATATCTTTGGTGCGCCCTTCGTGCTCTTTAATGAACTTTAAAGACTGAACAAACATACCGCCGGAGCCACAAGCTGGATCGTAGATCTTACCTTGGAAGGGTTCTAGCATTTCAGCTAATAGTGTTACCACTGACTTAGGCGTATAGAACTCGCCACCACCTTTGCCTTCGGTTGCTGCAAACTTACCTAGAAAGTATTCGTAAACACGACCGACTAAGTCTTCTTCGCTCATGTCACATTCGTTCGCCAGCGTATCAATGTTTTCAATGCTGTCGATAAGTGACGCCAGCTTTTTCACTTCCAGACCTTGGCGCGAGAAGTAGTTGTCTGGCAGAGCGTCTTTCAAGCTTGGGTTGTTTTTTTCGATAGTCGATAAAGCGGTATCAATGATGATAGCGATATCATCTTGCTTAGCGCGTGCTTTAACAAATGACCAACGCGCATCTTCTGGTAAAAAGAAGATGTTGTCTTGTTGGTAGAACTCTTTCATCTCAACAAAAGCTTCTTGCCCGTCGTCTATCATCTTCTGACGGCGTGCTTCAAACTTGTCGCTGATGAACTTTAAGAACACAAGGCTTAATACCACGTGTTTGTATTCAGATGACTCAACACTGCCACGCAGCTGATTAGCGGTATCCCAAAGGGTCTCTTCAAAGCCTTTGGTCGCTTTTTTAGTTTTTGAAGCGGGCTTAGCTTTTGAGGCAGTTTTCTTGTTAGCGGGTTCTTTTGCCATGTTCTTAATTACTCGAATAATGTAGGACTCTGCTTTCAAGCGCAGACTATTGAGGGCGATTATATATGAAATTGAATGAGTTGAATTGATAAAGCTCCGATTTTAGGCGCTTTTTACGTGCCTTAAGATAAGGAAATATCCAAATGATCGAGCATTTTAAAAAAGCCACAAAATTCGTTTAATCTTTATAAATAATTCAGTGGCTAGATTAGCAGCACTTAACAGTCTTGTAGGCACTCTGCATGAGCTTCACAACATTTGATTGATTACCCCAAGGTAAACATGCCTATCTCCGCACTTATAGGGGAGCTCGACTTTTACGTGACTAAATTTGGTGTAACCTTACGGCTATTTGATTTGCCATGATTGACTCTTGGGTTATCCCTTTTTCCAATTCAGATATTATGGACTCTAACTTAGGGGGGATAAGTTTTGAGACACGATCCCAGTTTTGGTATTGGTCTGCAAACAAGTCTGAACGACCATGTTTTTTGAGAGAACCCATAGATAAATTTGGTAGCAGCATATAAGTCGCTCCCGATGATAAAGCTAAAGAGATACCTTTAGGATCGGTATCAAACCAAGCTATAAGCTCTACGCCTGGAAAAGCCAACGCAATTTCTTTTGATATTACTCCCGTGTCCTTATCTCCTCGGTAAACAATAAGAGGATTAGATCCTATGTCGGTTTGTACTAATCTAAACTTAGAAAATGCTTCATAGTTTTCAACAATCACAACTTGGCTGTGCTCAATGCTCGTCAAATGACTTAGAGCTACCTCAATGTTCATGCCCTCTTGTAAGTCATATGATTTACCATTTATGTTCGTGGACAAAATCCCATAAACTTTAATGACCTTGTCTTTGACAGGACTTGAGCTTAACTTCTCGTTAGGAAAGAACTGAGCCATATCCGTTCGAGAATTAGGGATGGGATCAGTTAAAAGATCAAAACCAGATTGCTCTTTAATCACCTTCCTAATTTGACGTATATCTCTAGGCGTCAGCTGCAAATGTTCTCCTCTGGCGCTCCCAACACTAAAGTCGCGATGAAAAGTATCAAACACGCCACTCAGCGCTACACTGGCACCTTCATTAACCTTCGCAGGAGAGAAGAGTTGCTTTAACCGATTTAAATCACTACCCGTTATATCATCAATAATTCTACTCACAGTTTCCTCGCTATAGACACATCTTCTAAGTGAAGGTTGCCGTAACCTATATTGCTACCTTTTGCTAAATAGGTATAAGACCCGATAGGCTCAACGGTAAAGCCTTTGCTATCTTCGGGAAGCATTGAACTATGGAAATTAAGCACGCTAAATAGCCACACGTCTTTAGCGCAAGTGAGCTGGTCAAGATCTTCCGGTAAGTCACTATTGATTTGCTCGTAATACTCCAAAGCGGAAATGCTGGTTTTTCCCTTACCAATAAAGGCTTCAGCAAAAAAGGTATCGCAATGTGAATCAATGTCCGCTTCAATCAGCTCTTGTATTTCAACATCAAGAGTCAATTCTCGGCGCTCAGCTTCTTCAACAACCGGAAGCTCTTCTTGTTCGGCGGGCTGTGCCGTAATTTTTTCAACAATATCGGCCAATTCCGGCTCTTGGTCCATATCATCAGGATTTGGGTGATGTGCAAATTGAATAGGTTCTGAAAGCCAAAACATCGGAATGCCGTCGTGCTTTGCTACCTCATCAGGCAAAATTAAATCGTCACTTGGTGTCCAGTGTGGCTCTTGATCAATAAACCGATCAAAGGCATTGATCAGGTCCTTATCGCGTTCGCGGTTACGATACTTCAGCATCAAGGCTCGAAGTTGAATTAGAATAGACCCGAGCTCTTGTTGGCAACTACGAATCGCACTGTGCATTTCAGCACAAAACAAGGTGTTGAGCTCGGAGTTATCTCCAGCCATTTCACTCAACAACTTAAAAGAGAAAGCTTTCATGCCACTAACAAGCTTTTCAGCTTGCTCTATAGCAACTTGGTTCTCTTTTTGTTTTTGAGCGAGCGTATGGCCATAGCCAAAGTCATAACTGATACGGTTTCTTAGACGACGACAAGACTCTTGCAAGTCCATTGTGATTTCATAAACGACACCTTCAAGGCTATTAAACCTATCCGCCTCTTGTTCTCTTTTGCCATTTAATTTAGCTTCCAGGTATTCTTGCGCTAAGCTCTGAATTTCTGGAATGCGCTCAGCATGTTGAGTCCCAAGAAATGAACTCGCTTCCGTTTCAAGGAAGTAGTTCATCAATGCTTCCATCTTAGGGTGCACGCGGTAGCCGCGGCTTGTCACGATAACAACACGGGCTTCTTTTAATTTACGTAGGTCATTGGCGTTTTCATGAGTTTCACGTATCGTGCCATTTTCAAAAACATGCGTTAATGTGTCCTTTGCTTGGCTGATTAAGCGAAGCATGTGGTTAACACCACCATGTTTCCCATTGTTTTGAGGGCTCATCAAAAGTCGAACTCCCCTTGGTTCTCGTTTGCTTTGTTAACTGTCTCAACGATCTTTTCATGCGTATCGATGAAATCGAGCACCTCGTAGACAAAGTCTAATTTTCCCGTCATCACATAGAGTTGGCGCTCTTTGTTTACTAAATGAGCCACCCCTTCTTTAACCAGAAATTCGACAACTACATTGAGTTTATCCGCTGCACTGTCACGCACTTTTTTCCGACTCACTTTTGGAAGTCGATAAATACTATCGAGTTTCTCCATCAAGCTAGGAGACGATTGGATTTGCGCACTCAGCACAGGCACATTTAACTCATCACCACCAACCATCACTGCTTCAACTTGAGCAGCCTCACTGACTGTCGCTACGAACTTAACCACAGGTCGAATGATACCGTGTACATTACTCATCAACGCGGTCACCTGACGACGATTGTGGTCGTCGATACTTTTATAGGTAACATAATAGGCGCTGGTTCTGCTCGTACATTGGAGCTCGCGCCCCATAAGAGTCAACGCTTGATTGATTTCTCGGCGTGTACGATCCTCTTTAAGCGCCTTGTAAGCTTCACGATCCGTTGCTGGGCAGATAAAGCTACCACTAAGTAGAGATTCTAAGACTTGTGATACTGGCTTCATGCTTCTACTCCTGTGCTAGTTTCAGCGGCTTTAGCTAACGCAAGTTTGCTTACTTTAGGTTTGTTGAAAATGTTCTTGTAAGGCGTTAAGTGATACAGATACTTAAATAAGTTGGCCGTACGATTATTGCCATCGGGTTGAGCCGCGATAACATTGAAGTTGTGTGCCCCCATCATTTTGAGCAGTTTGGCTTGGTTTTCTGCCGTCAGCTTACCAATCTCATCGGTTGGGTAAGTTATTGATAGTCGACTTGCTCCACGTTGTTGTGTCAGAAGTGCTAAATACAACATGGATTGAATGAGCAAGTTCGTACCATTACTGGCCAAATCACGCATATCTTTATCTGTTTTGGCCGTTTTACGCTGGTTGTTCTCGATGACTTCAAATTTGATGTCAAACAGCTCAGTAGGCTTTTTAACTTTCTCGGCACTAATATGGTATGTCAGTGTGCTTAAAGCGTTGAAAAACTCTTTGGTTGGTAGCTCAGCAGATCCCGTTTTATCCCACTCTTCGTAAATCTCAGAGAAGTTAATAATATCTTGCCAACCTTGTAGTTTGGAAAGTGAACTTTCAACGTTAATGTCAATAGAACCAACCACCGAGAACGTGTTATTGAGCTTTACTTGTTCAGAGATATTACGACCAAGTTTCTTAATGTCACGGTCGAAGCCGAGTAGCCGATGCTTGAAGTCAACGAGCATACGCCCCATGTTGACCGCGCTTTCAATTGTTATGCTGGTCACCTGAGGAATAATGTCATTCATGATGATTTCTAGAATATCTATTCGCTTAGAGTCACTAGCAACAATATCCTCTGTAATGGCGTTTCGGCTGCTTTCATTCCAGAAACGATACAGCTCCCCGTCACCAAGGTTGAGAGTGATAGTTTCCATCTGTTGTATATCTTTTTTACGTAGCTTAGTAAGCCTCTCTAATTCCGGGAGTTTGCTCTCTACATAGCTCAAGAGTGAATTTAAATCGCCGTTATAATCGAGCGCTTCTTGGCTGCCTTCTTCGCCCTCAAACATCACATAGTTAGTTAGGCGAGAGATTGCACTGTCAGCTCGCTGTTTGTGGTTTCTCAAGATAGAGAGCTTCTCATCAAACTCTTTTTTGGTTCGATGAGCTTTGGCTCTCAACTCTTTCAGTTTAGTTTCAAAAGATTCAAACTCTTGATGCACCGTTTCAAGTTCTTTGACCTTAGTATTTCGATCGTCACGTCTCTTAGGATCATCCACTTCATAAACAGCAAGCCATATCTCGTATTCTTTGATTTTATGAGACTTCACTTTTAAGTTTTTGATCTCATTATCAAGCAATTCAATTTCTTCTTTGTAGCGTTGATAGATTTCACCGCTAATACCTTGATCACTCAACCGCTGTTCATACTCCATTTTGATGCGCTGTTTGTTCTCGCCCAACGTCAGAGTACTTTTTTCCAGTAGTTCATCTATAGCTCCGATCGTGAGATCAAGTGATGATTCAACATTGCTAATTTGAGTAAGCCTGTCGTTGTTTAGCTCTAATTTTGCTTCTTCAAAACGTTCAAGCGTTACTGAGATTTCCCTATCAATCAGGGCTATAGCTTTCTCAATCGATTTGATGTTTATATTAATTTTTTCGACTAAGCCCTCTTTTGCACGGGCAATCTCTATTTTCTTGTTTTTAAGGTTAACCTTAGTTTGTGATAGGTCACCCTCAGCGTTTCGCAGTTCATTGCGTAATCGTGATAACTCAAGCGTTGACTGCTTAACAGCAAAATCATTTTTCAAAATTTGCTTATTGAAATCAGCCTCTGCGTCTTCAAGCTCAACGATACGGTCCATCAAGTGAGCCTGCTCTTCCACATCAGCTTTGTTGGTGACACTACAATCTGCTAGGTTGCTCGTATCGATATATAAATCGTACATTGAACCTGAATCTTCAGTCATTGATGGTGTGAGTGTCGTGTCCATCAAAAGCTCATCGGTGAGAACACGACCAAGTGGAGAGCTTTGCCACCCCTGTCGATTAGCCTCCAGGAACGAGAACAAGGTTCCTGAATCTGGGTCTAATCGGTTACTGACTACTTTTAGCCTGGTTTCGGCATCGCGCATATTTCGACGAGTGGCCTCTAATCTTTCGAGTAGCTTTTCACGTTTAGTTTGTAAGTTGACTCCTTCCTTCTCACTCAAAGTTGTCGTGTGTTTTAACGTGTCTACTTGTTCTTGTAATCTGTCCTTCTCAGACTCCAACTGCTCTCTCTGCTCAATGAGAAACTCATCAATATCTGGGTTCTTTAGTCGCTGCTTTTGAGTAGCGAGTTCAGCCCTATGCTCCATAAGAGCCTGAGATTTATCCGCTGTAAAAATCGTATGGGTTTGGGTCAGTTCCTTTAACTGTGGCTGATATACATCGTCTATCTTGTCTTTTTTAACCTTGCACTCTTTCTCGGCATCAAGTTTTTGCTCTGTTAGGTCAGACTTTTCTTTATTGAACTTACTAACAAGGTTTTGTTTGTCTTTCTCATACTTTGCTTTCGCATCATTTACCTTAGTTTCAAGATCGGCGTAACTTTGTCTTTGTTGTGCCACCCTGTCTTCCATTTCTGGCAATTGCTTTAGCTTAACGGACAGTTCTGGATAACCACTATTTTCGTATGTTATAAGCTTGCTGTGATGTACTTCGATCTCAGAGTTAATACTTGTGATAGAGCGTTGAAGAGCGCTCTTTTGAACCTCTTTATCAAGCTTATCTTGATTAATTTCGCCAATCTGCTTGTCACTGTTTTCAAGAAAATCTGAGCGCTCGATTTCGGTTTTCTTAAGAGATTCATCAAGGCTTTCAGAGGCTTCACGAATGATTGTTAAGGCATTGGCGAGCTGAGTGGTTAGATAGGCAATCTGCTTATTGTTCGCAATAGCTTCAATGAACGCTTCTTTTTTGGCTAGGAACGCTGTTAGGCCGTTGTAGTCATCACACCATTGTTCAATTCTGTTTGCATCCACACCAAACTCTAATGTGCTATTTCCTTGCTCGAGGATATCCAGGAAAAGCGCCTTTGTGTCGGCCATATTGAATTCACCTTGAATCAACGCCGCTGTGATTTTTTCAATGTGACGGACATCATGACGACCAGAGCACAAAGAGTAGCTCAGGAACTGATTGCTCAAATTCCCTGCATTAATATTTTGGATAATTTCGCGGTACTCTTTGACGCTAGTAATACGCGACTCGTATTCTAAGCCGTTAGCGTTCAGCTCCGCGGCCAGCTTTGTACAGCCGATAGCGTAAGGCTTATCTTCGCTGTCTTGTTTAATGATCACTGACTGCTCAAACTGACCTTTAACGAAAAGGTAAACAATGCCACCTTTAGTACTAAGGTTTCGATAACAAATGACATGAGCAACTTGACCACGAGCAGTAATGTACTCGAAAACAATATAACTGTTGTTGTGTGGTAAATACCATTCTGCAAAGGGCTTATTGACATTCGATTTCCTGACGATCTGCGTGCCAGTCGCTCCATAAAAGAACGGAATGAGCCTTAAAAGTGATGTTTTGCCTTCTCCGTTACCGCCAGTGATCTGAGTGGGAGCGTCAAAAGAATACTCAGAAAACATCTTGTTTTTCTGATAAGAATTTATTGCGATAACTTTGGTCAATCCGGCATACATCATCGTATCTATCTCGAGTTATGTTGTTTTTCTTGACTGAAAATCAACCAGTTTGAATTTGTGGCCACTAAATCAGGTTACAGCTTTCAATACCATCGACTCTCTCACAGTAAAGATTCCTGACTTTTCTTGCCCTTGCCAATATCCACAATAAATATATGTACTTTTTCACTACATGTATATACTGTATACATCAACATGTAACATTTATGAGCACGAACATGAGTCAAGCAGATATCAAATGGGACCAACAAGTACGATTTCGACTAATTGAGATCATTGCTCTTTGGGAGGGTCGACTGACGACAAATCACCTATGTGATGCTTTTCACATAGGGAGACAACAAGCTTCTAGGGATATCAACAAGTACATTAGCTTAACTGACCAAGGTCAATTGATACTGGATAGAACAATTAAAGGCTATAGGCCAGCAGACAACTTTAAGCCTTTATTTACTCAAGGCACTGCTCATGAGTATCTACTTATGCTTCATCAGCAATATAACCAAGAAGAGACCTTCGAGTTCTTTAATTGGGGGGAAGCTCAATCGACCGTATTGAACGTTCCTGAAAGGGCTATATCACCAAGCATTGTTCGAGGATTAATTGCGGCAGCAAGGGCTAACCTTCGAGTCGATATTGACTATGTATCGCTCTCTACACCTGAGGTTCGAGGTCGAATTATTGCGCCTCACAGCTTAGTCTATGATGGGATCAGGTGGCATGTAAGAGCATATTGTGAAGAGAAAAATGAATTTCGAGATTTCGTGTTAAGTCGCTTTAGGAACGAACCTGACTTAATGGATAAGTCACCAAAAATGCGAGAACATGATGACAACTGGAACCATCAAGTTAAGTTAACGATTACACCTAATCCTTACTTGTCTGAGCAACAACAAGTTGTTGTTGCTGACGACTACGCTATGAAAAACAAGAAGATGGAAATAGTAACTCGTGGAGCTTTAGTCAATTATTACTTGCGACGTATGAGCGTCATACAAGACCAAAAGCTGCTAAAAGAACAACCAGAAGCCTATCAATTGACTGCTCACTTTGACGAAAGTCTACCTAGATAAATCAAGGTTCGTTCGAGACAACCCGATAAGATTGCTGATGTTCTAGATGGAACATTATCTGTCTAGTCGAAACTAGGGCTGACTGTATTTATGGTGTAAAGATCCATGAATAAACGCTCCTTGCTGAATGCTTTAAAACAGCAGCCTACACCTATTGTAAAGTGACGACTAAAAACACCCTACATTTCACTCGATAAGTTTTTAGCTAATATTCCTTTTCTGATACCAAATAACCTCTGACACATCACAATCAAAGTACTGACACAAAGCATCAAGAGTTTTTGTGGTTGTAGTGTACCCTTCGTCTCGAATCATTTTCGCCATGGCCGAACGCTGAATACCTATTTCGGCAGCAATTTGAGCTCCAGAGATCTTCCGTCCCTCTTCCGCTGATTTTTTATCTATAAGTTCCTTTAAGTTATATCTAATCACACATCAATTCCTAAAAGATATAATAATGTGTCTTGATAAAACACAAACAATGGAGGTCAAATGGACCAATTATTACTTACAGCAAAAGAGCTTGCAGGTCGTATCAAATTTAGCGCCAACTATATCAATTCGACTCTGCGAGATTCAATTTTCATCGAAGGTAAACACTACATTCGACCATTCAATGGTAGAAAAATTCTCTACATTTGGGAAGAGGTAGAGGCAGAATTATACCAATCTGCATCACGTAACCTTCAGTATATTCCAATGGCTGGCGGGAGGGTGTGTCATGGGTAGTATCAATTCACGTAGCGGTAAGCTCTATCTCGACTTCCGATATGAAGGTATGCGTTGCCGTGAGCAAACTGCACTGCCTGCAACTCAAGTAAACCAACGCAAGCTACAGAAACTGCTAAATCAAATTGAAGCGGACATTCGCCTGAGTTGTTTTGTATATAGTGAGTACTTCCCTGAGTCTAAGAAAGCTCAAACATTTTTGAAACAAGACATCCAAGCTCAAAAACGCAAACAGGAATTACTTGGTAATTACAAAACGGCAGTACAAGGGCTACAAGGAATTGAAACTGTCTTGTTCGAAAGCTTCGCACAGGAGTGGTACGACGAAAACGAAGTGCGTTGGAAAGAAAGCTATAAGGACAGTATGAAGATCTACTTATGGTCGTACCTTGTACCTCACTTCGGGCATTTAGACGTCGCGAAGATCTCTCGACCTGACATCTTAAAGTACCGTGCTTCTTTAGTGAAACCGCGTAACAACGGCAAAAAATTATCTGCCGAGTTCATTAATCATGTCATGACACCACTGCGCATGATTTTGAGCGAAGCCGGAGATCGCTATGATTTTCGTTCGACGTTTGAAAACATCAAACCACTACGTGTTGAACGCACTAATGTAAACCCGTTTGATTTTAACGAAGTGAACTTGTTTTTATCATCGGTACGTTCCGATTTTAAAGATTACTTCACCGTTCGTTTCTTCACCGGAATGCGTACCTCAGAGATCGATGGTCTGAAATGGAAGTACGTAGATTTTGAGCGTGGTTTAATTTCAGTTCGAGAAACGTTTGTACACGGCCGTTCAGACACAACGAAAACGGTGGGTTCAACAAGAGACATTCAAATGTCATCTGTTGTACTTAAAGCTATAAAATCCCAATACAAAGTGACTGGTACTAAGGAGTATGTGTTCTGCAATGCAGCTGGAAACCCTTTAGATAAAGGTAACGTCAGAGACCGAATCTGGAAGCCGACACTTAAAAACTTGGGAATGGAATATCGCCGCCCTTATGAGACTCGACATACGGCTGCAACATTATGGTTAGCAGCCGGAGAAGCACCTGAGTGGATAGCTCGCCAAATGGGCCATACCACTACAAAGATGCTGTTCACAGTTTACAGCCGATATATACCAAACCTAACCAGGCAAGACGGCAGTGCTTTTGAAAAGTTATTAGATGCTAATTTAAATGGAGGGAAGTAAATGGCTTATTCACCTCTAGCTATTCACTGCACCAGTTTGTGCTGTGACATTCTTCAGGCTCAGCGTTTTCAGAAAATCTCTCATCAAGATATTGATTGGCTATACGATGAAATTTACGAACTTATCAAGCAACGTACTGAACTGTGGCCAGATAAATTCCATCATGAACATGTCTTTATTGATTCAGTCACGCGCGGTGTACTAAAAGCACTACATCTATGTAAAGACAAGCCAAATAATCGAGATGCCAGTTGGCTGTTGATTGCAATGCAATCACGGATCAGTTTTTCTTTGAAGCAATTGCATTAATGAGAGCTACTCAAAAAAGAGCCAAATGAACCGTAAGCGTGTCACGAACCCCGCATTCTAATTAACCAGCACGAAGAATAAGATCA
>NZ_JBFRLK010000072.1:0-62836 GCF_041469805.1 Vibrio sp. 10N.286.48.C11
CAAAGTATGCTCCCGCCCTGATGGATAGAAGGGCTTCGTTGTGGATTTCATTATAATTTCCCATTAGTTATATAAATCCACAAAAAGATAAACATAACAATTACACATGGGTAAGCCTTAAATCACATTTTGACTTTGCATGAATGTGAATATTCTCATTATCGTGCAGCACATCTCACAAACTGCGTACTGTTTCTTTCAATTTTTAGCAGCGAATGTTCGATATAAAACAAATAGATGTAGAAAGGAAAACTGGGATTCAACGTGCAATATCGCCACCGAAGAACAAGAAAGAACGGCATCTTAGACAAAGAGACGAAAAAACCAAGCGTGCGCCTATGGGGGTCAGCAGCAACACTTGGCTTTGGATAAATGGGGAAAACTTATTGTCCGCTTTGTATCACTTTGAAGAAGCGCCCTTGTAATGATGACATCGGGATCTGGTATTGCCCGTTACTTGGTGTGATTTGTTGGTTAGTGATTAAATCCACCAGCGCTTGATTGCTACCGACTTGCGCTTCTGTCAACACTATGTTGCGAGCACTCTCAAGGGTATTCAAAGCAAATAAGACTTGGTCATCGCCAGATACTTTCAAGTCCACATAACTGCCATTGCTTGCTACCAAGTTAGTGCGGCTGCCTTGATACAAAGCAGGATGAGCAGCACGCATAGCCATCAATGACTTAACGTAGTTTTTCAGGTCAACTTGGTTGGCATCTAGGGTCGCGGTTACGCCTTCAATCTTGGCGCTGCTTCGTGCGACGTGATCATCACACACTCCTCGAATGGCACAGGTGTTGTTGTCTTCTTTCACAGCGAAACCGTCAACTTGATCGCCAATTTCATCGCCGTAATAAAGCGTAATAGGCCCAGAGTAAGCGGCTTGAAACGCAAACGCCGCTTTGTGACGTTGCCAATATTCTACGTCGTTCACATCAGCCAACCCACCACGTTGAAGTAAATCGCCAAAACGAACTAAATCGTGATTACCGATCATTAAGTTCGGCTGTGCATGGGATGGATATAAGCGGTGCGTTTGGTAGCCATTGTCTAACCAATCGACACCTCGCCCCCCCAGGCCACTTTCATTAACCGCTAATGTTTCTACGATTCGATAGCGCATAGGGAAATCAAATGCCGAGCACAACGCAGGTTCAGCAGACGCACCGTAGGCGTCACTTCCAATCTCTGATTCGCCTTTCCAGATCTCAGCTACCATGTAACCCAAAGGATTAACTTGCTCCCAATTCGCATTGGTGTATGTCACACTTTGCGAGGCTTCATCCACCGCTTTGCGGATTTGTGTCAATGCATCGGTTGGAACTTGGTACGCTTGGTCTAAACGCCAACCATCAATTTTTAGCTCTTTTACCCAGTAAGTCGCGACTTCTTTATAGAAATCCAAGCTTGCTGGGTAATCCAATGGATTACTCGAACCAGAAGGTAACAGCCCTGATGGAGATGGCTTAATCAACCCTTCTTTGTGATGACCAAACACGCCATCAAAGAAAACATACAAGCCGCGTTTGTGCGCTTCATCTACCAGCGTTCTCGCGGTTTCCAAATCACCAAAACGAGGATCAATCTTAAAATAATCCGTGGCAAAGTAGCCCGTTGCATCCAAACGATCGGCCCAATGGTCTTGTCCCGTGATCGCTTGGGACTCAAAAATCGGAGTAAGCCAAATTGCGTTCATACCCAAACCTTGGATGTAATCAAGCGAATCAATAATCCCTTGAAGATCACCATTGTGATGACTGGTGCCATAACCCGTTCCATGGCCTATGTTCGAATCTCCATCTACAAAGCTTTCAACCATGATTTGATAAGTCCGAAGCTGATTGCTTTGCTCCATTACATTCGCTTGGCAGGCGTAACTTGTATCGGGCAACGGTGTGCTGCCACTATCACTTCCACCTGAGGAGTTGCACGCTGATAATACACTTACAACACTCAACGCTATAAATGATTTACTCAGCAATTTATTATATCGAACATTATGCATTAAGTTCTCCTGAATAAAATTAACCCCAACATAGTTTCATGTAGGGGTTAATAATTAAAACAAACTTCAAATAACCAAATGGAATATTATTTACATTTATTAATCATAATATTAAGTGGTTTTCCATCTCCTTCAAACCGAAGGCTCCAAACGTATTCCCCATCTTCATCAATATCAACCGAAGTATCTGTACCGTAACCACCAAATGTGAGTGGCGTTAATTCACCAACATTCATTACATTACCTTTTGCAGTAAATTGAGGGGACCACAACTCTGTCGCATACTGCATTTTGTAAGAGCCTGATTTTTCTTGCGTCACCACTTGATAGAAGTTATTGCCTTTGTATATATACTTACGTTGAGGTACATGTTTCCAATCAGAATCAGCAAACGTGCCTACGACAAACAGAGGTTTAGAAATCGGGCCTTTCGCCATACTATCTGGGTTGTCACAAGCGGCCATGAAGGCAACAACTTCCTCTTGAGATAAATTAACAATAGGCTCAGCAGCTCCGTCTGATTCTGCTGTCGATTGACAACCAGCAAGAGTAAAAAGCAAGGCAGCAGCAAGTGATGTTTTCATCATGTTCATTTTCACGTTAATTCCTTTTTAATATTACAAAGTAAATAAAAACTCACCAAGTTGGTAAAAGTTTAATATTTAAAAAGAACAAAATATCGAACTACCGATAAGGAGTATTATTCCATATCTTGCTGGTCCAGATTACTTTGATAGGTTTAATTATTTCCTAATCGATGACGATTGAGGTTGGAAATACAATTTAATTATTGATCTATTCAATATAAAAAAACAAAGTAAAAAAACAAATTTGTGAATAAGGTAACTATATGTAGGGGGGAGCTTTAAACACTCAAATAGAGTAATAAAAAAGGTCAGCATATCGCTGACCTTTTTGAAATTATTTTGTATTTACTGCTTTCACAAATACTTCTTTTGCACCTTTGATGCCCAACTCTTTCGCTTCATCAAGCAGTGTTAATGCTTTCGGAATATCGTTAGCCGCGACCGCTGCTTTAATCGAGCTGTGGTAGTAGCTGGTTAAATCCGTACCTTGTGGGATGTTGTCGTTTTTCGCGACAATTTTAGTATTCACGATATCGTTCGCGGATACTGAGAAGCGGAACTGACCAAGTGGTCTGTGTTTCGCTTGAGGATCTGCAATATCTGGTGGCTGAGTGTAATTTGCCAGTGCGAAGGCTTTTGCAGGGTGAAGAACTTCAGAACTTCCTTTTAAATCTGCGGAAGTTGTGTAAACCAGTACATGCAAGTCATTACCCGTCATGTCTGGAATCACGTTCATTTCAAGTACAAACTTATCGTTATCCAACAGTTTTGCTGGCTCGTACTTAAACTTTGAGAAATCTGCTTGGTAAATAGTTTCGCCAGCCGTATTCATTACCATAACGTTAGGAGCGAAGAACTCTAGATTTTTGTTTACAAATGTCTCTAGTTTGATATCGAGACTGCCGCGATTACCTGGTAACACGAACGCTGCAATTGCGCCAGCGCTATTACCATCTAACAACATTTGGCTTTTGTCAGTCAAAGCGAACTCAGTAACCACAGGCACATCAATTGGTACCCATTGAATGTCGCCCGATTGCGTGATCACTTGTTGCTGACCTTTCGGGTTCATATCGACTTGTTCTACAGAAGTACAACCTGTAGCCAACATTCCCAACAGTACGGGAGCAAGCCATTTTTTCATTACCTTCTACCTCGACTCATTATTGTTTTTTTGAAATAAATACAGCCAGATAAGGTTCTGGCTGTATCATTCTAGGACAATTTAGGACTTAGTGGCTAGATGATTACCACCAGGCTTCAGCTTGTACACCGAATTGGAATGTATCGTCTGAACGACCGCCGTCAAATGCGTTAGAGTTGTCGTCTTTATCTGCAGTTAGGTACGACGCGTAAACGCGGATTTCAGGACGAGCCCAGAAGCTAGAGCCAGCAGACCATGCTTGAGCAACAGTTAGTTTACCGAACTTGTTCTCTGCACCGTCGTTATCATCGATAGCGTAACCAGCTTCGAAGATAGTTTTGTGGTTGTCATCCCATTTGTACATTGGACGTACAACTACAGACATTGCTTCCCACTTGTCTTGGCCAGCCCACATGTCTTCACCAACACCGTATACTAACTGGTGACCCATTTCCCAGTTTTCGCCCATGCCGATTACACCCCAGTTGATTAGGCGGTAACCAGATGCGCCACTGTCAGCTTCTGCACCGTACCAGCTACCGTCGCCGTAGAATGCCATTGTTTTAGAGTAGCCTTCTGTACCGTACTGGAATACTGTTTTGTTGAAGCCTGAATCTAGACCTTGAGTCAATTCAGCAGTGAACATTACACCGTCTTCTGCATCTTTAGTGCTGTTTGGTGCGTCGTCAGTTTCGTTAACTAGAGCGTAGTTTAGACCTAGTTCTAGAGAGCCGTTTTCCCATACTGGAAGACCAGCGTAACGTACGTCTAGAGTGTTAACGTTTGCATCGCCGCCATCGTTACCTGGGTCAGCGATATCGCCACGGTCGTTACGAACCCATGCAAAAGATACTTTACCTGGACCAGCTTCGATGCCTTCAACACCAGCGCCCGCGCCAGAGATGTTCCAGTAGTAGAAGTCAGAGATATGGATGTCGTGACGTTGGTAGTAACGCTTACCTGCCCATAGAGTCGCTTCAGGAGCGAAATCTAGAACACCTTTAGCTTGAACGTTGAATTGGCGTAGCGCGAATTGTGCATCATCAACACATTTAATATCGCCAGCGTCGTCAAGACCACAGTTAGTAGAAGTGCTTTCCCAATCGTTTGAACCGTTAGAAGTCATTGCAAACATAGAGTCAACGTAGAACGTTTTACCGTTGTTATTGTAAACTTCTTTACCTAGTTGAACTTCACCGTATATATCGCCTTCGTTACCTAGACGACCGATTTTGTTCTTTTCAAATGTTACTTGCTGTCCACCGTCAGCGCTAAGACCAACACCAGCACGCATGTAACCATGAAAATCTACAGCGAACGCAGAGCCAGCAGCTAACGTAGTTGCCACTGCTGCAGCAATCAAACTTATTTTTTTCATTCTTAACTCCATTAAGGACGATTTATTTTAGGTTTTTATATTTTTGCTCTCTTGCGGCAACCAAAGGCAGTAATGGTAGTCGTAAGATAGAGAGGTTTAGGGTTTCCCCTGATTCGTTTCAACGGGGTCAATATTAAGAGGGGATGACAAGTTTGACTTCCTCCGCCCCTAAGTTAATTAAGGGGGACTAGAGGGGAGTAGAAAATATACAGAATGGTGTTTTAAAGAGGTAGATCACTTAATATAGGAGGAGTAGACAGCACACAGATCTAATTATTCAACATAAGTGAGATCTAGCTCAAATATATAATTTGAACTTCATCGATGAATTATTTTTTTTACCGTAATTAATCTGTGAAGTTGCTTGACCTTACTGTGACAAAGCCTTTTACTAATAGTTCACTGATGTTGATAAACGAACAAGAAATCAAGCAATGACTAGAACGCTCGCTCGCCCTTATCCGCTAGGCGCAACGCTAGGTAACACTGGCTGCAACTTCTCTATTTATTCTCCTGACTGTAAATCTCTTTCACTCGCTCTTTTTGACGAGAACGACGAATTCACCACTTATAAATTGGAAAATGAATACGCTGATATCAGATATGTCTTTATTGATGGTATTAAAGCGGGGCAAAAATACGGCTTCATTGCCGAAACGGACAATGGCCCTATCCTGCTTTCAGACCCGTATGCCAAAGCAATAAGCGAACCGCTCGATTACGTCACGCCATATACCAATGAAAAAAGCTTTGCTATGGCGAAATGTGTCGTTGTTGATGACACCTTCGATTGGCAAGATGTAGAAAAGCCACGCATTAGTCGCGAAGATACCGTTCTTTTTGAAACTCATGTAAAAGGTCTATCTCAACTGCACCCAGAAGTGGCAGCCAATACTAAAGGACGCTACTTAGGGTTAGTGAGCCCTGAAATGCTTGCGTTCTACAAACAACAAAATATCAACTCTCTACAGCTTCTCCCCGTTGCTGCGTGTATGCATGAGCCTCATCTCTTGGACATGGATAAAGTGAACTATTGGGGTTACAACCCATATTTGTTCATGGTGCCAGACCCTCGCTACGCAGAAAAAGACGCTGTTAATGAACTCAAAACTGCAATTCGTGAGCTGCATCGCAACGGTATCGAAGTCATTCTAGATGTCGTGTACAACCACACAGCAGAAGGCGGTGAAGGCGGCACAACCTTCAACCTCAAAGCGCTAGATAGCCGCTACTACATTAAACATGGCTGTCATTACGCGAACTTTACGGGTTGTGGTAACACTGTTGACCTCACCCACCAACCTGCACTCAACTTAGTGATGGATACACTTCGGTACTGGGTGAGTGAATTCCAAGTCGACGGCTTCCGTTTTGATTTGGCTGCAACACTGGGGCGCGAAGGTGACAACTACAACCCTGAGGCTGCTTTCTTTAAAGCCGTAGCTCAAGACCCTGTACTTAAAGAAACCAAGCTCATTGCAGAACCTTGGGACATCGGTCCGAATGGCTACCAAGTGGGTAATTTCCCGCTAGGCTGGAATGAGTGTAACGACAAACTACGAGACATCACTCGTAGCTTCTGGCGCGGTGACCAAGGCTATCTGAAAGAGTTTGCGACTCGTTTAATGGGATCGCGCGACATCTACAGTGCAGCGCACTGGCCTTACAAATTAACCGTCAACTACATCACTTACCATGATGGCTTCACCATGCAGGATCTTGTGTCTTACAAGCATAAGCACAACGAAGAGAATGGTGAGAACAACCGCGATGGACACGGCGACAACCGTTCTGAAAACTACGGTGTTGAAGGTGAAACCGAAAACCTGTTAGTTATCGCAACACGTGAAAAGCAGAAACGCAACTTCATGGCGAGTCTGCTGTTTGCGTTTGGTATTCCTCATATTTTGACAGCCGATGTGTTATCTCATACTCAAAGAGGTAACAACAACGCTTATTGCCAAGATGGCGTGACCAGCTGGCTTAACTGGGAAGATTCAGAGCGCAAGACTTACTTCAAGACTTGGTTATCTGAAATGATCTCTGCTCGTCAGCAATACATGGTGCCGTTTATTAAGGCATTCAGTGGCGAAAAGCGTAACTCTAACCGCATCTTCTGGAGCCGTGTCGATGGCACACTTATGGAGCATGACGACTGGAACCGCTTAAGCTCAGTCGCTTTGCATTTAGGTATTGGTAAAGATGGCGACGAGTTAATTTATCTTATCAACCAAACCAATGCGCCAGCACGTTTCTCGTTACCGAATGACCGTGAACAAAACTGGGTAACCATCTGTGATACCAACTCGCGAAACGTTAAACCCGGTCATGCAGAAGGTGAAATGTTGTTGTCGCCAACTTCGATGGCAATTTTGCACTATTCGCCAGATCAGGCTGATTTGATTAAAGCAAAAGCTTAGTCAGCTTAATAAAACACCGAAAACCATAGAAGCCAGTTATATTTACAGCTGGCTTTTTTGTTAGCTGAATATCACAAAAATCATTCATCCATATGGAATCATTTGCATTGATATGGTTAATGAAACTGTTTAGTATTGCCGTACTATAAAAATGAATCTATAACGTCTTTGGATATCATGGCTTTACCTAAAACATTAATTCGGCTTTTTAAACCATACATTATTTTATTAACTGGAGGGATGCTCTATCTTGCTATGACTCAGCTTGAAAAAGTAGAAACAGCAGCAACAGAACAATCATCATCAAACATTCGTATCGCAAGCTCTACCATTCGTTCCAACATCGAAGCCACATTCGGCAAACTCTATTTTTTAGAAACCAGTCTAGGCATACCTAACGCCACCGACTTTAGCGACCAAAGATTTCGCGAACTTAGCGATAATATTCTAAAAAGAACACCAAACTTCTCCGATATCATTCGATACCAACCTAACTCCCAACATTATGTCTCCACTCGTGGTCTTCCTCTCTCCAATGAACAAATCGCCACAATACAATGGCATTCAATAGACGGTGTTGTAGAAGATTTCTACATCTCTTCCGTTTACCAAAAAGCCGATGGACGATGGGTTTTCGCCGTTAAACACACTGCAGAAAAGCTCAACGAAGAAATCTGGATTGAGTTTGATTTAATGCATACCACGCAAGGTTTAAGAGATTTAAAAACGCTGAATAATGGCTATGTATTTGTTGTAGACAGGGCAACAGAGCGACTGGTATTCCACCCGGATCCACAACGTATCGGTTCTAAATCCATCAGCTTCCATGCAGGGATCAGCCACCAACTATCTCAAGGTGAATTGGCGGGCAAACATGAATACTACTATCAAGATAACTTCAAAATATCGGTATTTGACGCAGACAACAGCTTAAATTGGGTGTTCATTGCGGGCACTGATCGCCATGACATCTTAACCAGCTCACATCAATTTACGTTGACGGGCTTAGTACTGGGCTCACTCCTGCTATTGTGGATTGGTGCCAACTATCTGGCTTATCGTTTGAACGTGTCCTTGTCACAACTGAATAAAGTCGATGACCTTGTAAGCTTTAAACGAGAATTAAAATCCATACTGGATAGTTTCACCTACCAAAAAGGCATTCAATTCTGTCTCTATCAGCCTGAGAACCACGCATTCAGTACCATCGACTATCACGGAAACAAATCCACGGTACATTGTGACAAAGCCCTTGCAGAGCGATTTACACCGGACACTATGGCTTACCGAAGTGGTAAGTACGCCGATCCACTGGCGTGTAAACTCAAAATACACCAACGTCATTACTGTATTCCTTTGCACTCTCGTCAGCAGTTGATCGCAGTGTTGTACGTAAACGTAAACTTACCGATCAGCCAGAGTATTCTACGAATGATCCGTGATTACACTGAAGTCTCTTTGTCTAACTTACTGCTTCAACATCAATTGAGCAGCAAAGATCTGATGACGCAGTTAGACAATAAGAGCAGTTTCAGCATCGCCATCGAAAACTACGTGAGCGAGCCCGATACCTATGTCGCTCTGCTTGATATCGATAACTTCGACCACGTAAACCGAGCCTACGGTGAAGCGGTTGGCGACAAGATGATCAAGCTGACTGCAGAATCGATACGCAGTTACTTTCCCAAGCCAAAGGGACTTTGCTTGGCTCGTGTTGGAGGAAAGGAGTTCGCAGTATTATTCAAAGCCAATGATGTGAAAGATGCCAAATTCCAGCTAGACCAGTGCAGAGTCGCAATCGCGGAGAAAACCATCGTCACTCCAGATATCACCTTATCGCTAGGGGTTAGCGTGGGATACTCGCAAATAGAGGGTGAAACAGACTCAGCTTTAGCGCTGGCGGAACAAGCGAAACTTATCGCGCAACAACTTGGTAAGAACCGAGTGGAAGGCCACATCAGGGCTGTTGCAAAGGCTTCATAGGTTGTCCTAACAAGCTCACTTTATCCTTTACTTGGATACCGATGAAAACAAAGCACCTAGGAATCATACCCTAGGTGCTTTTGTTTTTATGGAAAGTCATTACAATGCGCGTTCAACACGACAATACCCCTTTTCTAACGACACGAGCCTTATGAAGCTAAGTAACCGACTGCAAACTCTCCATTCCCTTGTCAGCAATGACTACCAACATATTTGGGACTGTTGTTGTGATCACGGATTCTTGGGTGTTCAACTGTTGTCGGATAACAAAGCACCTCAGCTTCACTTTGTCGATATTGTCCCGTCTCTTATGAGCGATTTGGAAAGCAAACTTACGCGTTACTTTCCGCAAGGTGCAATAGCAGAACAGAAAGTGACTAGCCAATGGCAAGTCTACTGTATGGATGTCGCCGCTATCCCGCTTGAGAAACATACTGGCAAACACCTGGTGATTATTGCGGGCGTCGGTGGCGATCTTACTCAAAAGCTCGTCGATGATATTCATCGTCAACACCCAGACAAAGCGATCGATTTCTTGCTTTGTCCGGTGCATCAGCAATTCGAGTTGAGAAGCCATTTAAAGGCGATCCATTTTGGTCTTATTGATGAAGTGTTGATTGAAGAGAACCGTCGTTACTACGAGATTTTATTGGTGAGTAATAGTCGCGGTGATTCAGAAAAGAGCCAAACCGTTAGCGAGATATCAAACGTCGGTGACAAGATCTGGACACCAAGTTGTGATGAACAAGTGAAGGTATCACAGCAATACAAAGCCAAAACATTGCAGCACTACTTACGTATCCATCAAGGACAAGAGAAGCAAGGCAAACCTAGCCAAGTAAAGCATATTATTGATGCTTACCAGGCGGTTAAGCCATAGTAAGTACTAACTTAATGGTTTGAATATTAAGAAAGTCAAATTAATAAAAAAGCCGATAGTTCAATGAGCTATCGGCTTTATTAATGCTATCGATTCAGTTTTAGTTTACTGTTCTTGTTTCTTATAAGCCACATCAGGCTCGTCAACTGCCTCTACCTCAGAAGGCTTATCAACCCCATAAACCGTATCAAGGTAGACGTCTTTCTCTTTCCACGTATTGTTCAACCAATTGTGGAAGCGACGTTTAAATGCCTTATCTTCAAAGTAATTACCGTTCACGTTCTCATCCATTGGATGCAATTTAATACGCACAACGACCTTCGTCATTTTGCCCTTCAGCATATCTTCAAACGGAGAGGTTTGGTTTTCAGGGTAAGCTAAGGTCACATCCACGATGCCATCCAAAATTGGGCCCATTGCAGATAAAGCAAACGCCACACCACCTGTTTTTGGCTTCAGTAGGTGACGGTAAGGGGTTTTCGCTGACGCCAGTTTCTCGTGGTTTGCACGAGTCCCTTCAACAAAATTAACCAATGTTGTCGGTGCTAATTTGAACTTAGTACACGCTTTATTGATTGCATTAAAATCATCATTACGGCGTTCTGGGTTGCGTAATAGGAACTCACGAGAGTGGCGTCTCATGAATGGCATATCTAAGCCCCAGCAGGCCAAGCCAACAAATGGTACGTACAACAATTCATGTTTCAAGAAGTACTTCGTCATCGGCATTTTGTCTTTTAGGATTGAAGACAAAATCACAATATCTGCCCAGCTTAGGTGGTTAGACATCATCAAATACCACTGCTTGGTCGAAATATCTTCCCCCCCTTCCACTTGCCATTCGATATCGTTATTGGCGTTCAACATCCATAAATTAAGAGAAGCCCAACACCAGAATGTGAAGTTAGCTAAGCGAGTGCATGATTTTTGAACGACAGAAATTGGCAAAATAAGTTTGATTAGGGCAAACAGGCTCACAGCCAATGCGGTGAATGCAGTATTAATGGTCACGAACAATACGTTCAAGGCCATACGAAGATTATCAAGCATAAAACACAGTTATATTGAGAACGAAAGCCGCCATTATACGCATCTATAAATTATTCTCTTCAGTAATTGATTGAATATCCTAGGGGTCAAACCACTCAACCTATGTTAACGATGTTCAACCAGCTAAAGTCTATTAAAACGAAACCAAAACACATGCACGAGTCATTTAGACTCAAATAGTATATTGTCTTTTTGACAACATTCGACCCAATAATTAACCTTTAATCAGTATTGATAAGCATTCTCATTATTGGCGTGGTACATGCAACTCTAAAGTGTAAATAGTTGAGTATCCTTAATGAGATAACTTCTCTTCTTAAAGGTGGATGATATGACAGATATTCCTCATGGTTTAGTTACAGGCAAAGTCCTAAACAAAACAGAATGGACAGATCAATTGTTCTCACTCCAGGTTAGTGCACCTGTCTCTTCTTATCAGGCAGGTCAGTTCACGAAACTTGGCTTACTTAACAGTGAGGATGAGTTCGTAAGACGCGCCTATTCGATGGTGAACGCGCCAGAGCACGAACAAGGTCATCAACATCTGGAATTTTTGATTATTAAGGATCAGAACGGTCAGCTTTCACCTCAACTTCATGAGTTGAAGATGGGCGATGACATCTTTGTCGGCAAAGACCCAAGTGGCTTTATGACCTTAGATGAGATCCCAGAGATCGCCGACGATCTATGGATGCTTTCAACCGGAACCGCGGTAGGCCCATTTATCTCAATACTTGAGAGCATGCAGATACAGCAAAATGAGTTGGCTTCAGACAAAGCCTCTTCATTCAAGAATCTGGTTCTAGTGCATGCTGTAAGAACAGAGCAAGACCTGACTTATCGAGATCGTATCACTCAACTCGTTAATCACTTTCAAGGGAGACTTAAATATGTGCCAATTATTTCTAGAGAATCAGTTACCGGAACTTTGCGCGGACGAATCCCAAATTTGTTACTTGGAGGCGACCTCGAGCAAGCCGCGTCTGTCGCTTTCAATCAAACCCGCAGTTTTTTCTACCTTTGCGGCAATCCGCAAATGGTTCGTGACACAAGCGAAGCGCTAACTAGCTTAGGTTTCGAAAAGCACTTACGCAGAAAACCCGGTCAATTCAGCAGTGAGAACTACTGGTAAATAACAACCGCCACTCGTTAGACAGAAGCACAACTTTCAAAGAACAGTTAGAGAAGAGGTTTTATATGAGTCATTTACGTATTCCGTCACACTGGAAAATTCAACGTTCCACACCCGAAAGTAAGATTCATTCAATATTGATGAACTTATAAGCAAGCAACCTCGTAATGTGATTTTTAATGTTCAATAAGTGAAGACAAAAGATCAAATAACCATAGCAATTACAATGACTAATGGTGATAGACAAGAGAAAAAAACTCTAGCACACTGAACAGAGTTGTAGGGCATGTTGACCTATCGAGCTGATTTTTGCAGCCGTTTGTGGGTTATTTATACAAGGCTGAGAATTCGACGTGTAGCTCGCCTACATGAGAATTCGATAACGCTGTAGAAAGGAACCACAAACACTGCCCGAAGGGTTCGGCTAAAATCGTTTTACTCTTTGTTGAGAGGGTTTTGCTTAGAATGACTAGGCGGCAAACCTCTCGTCGCGATTAAAACGATTTTATCTCGAACAAAACTTAACCGCGAAAGGTCAACATGCCCTTGTTTTAATCCCGTCTCAGAGAATGAATTAGTGGGTTATTTATATTTTAGGTAAGAGAGGAAGCCATGCTCAACATTGCTTTTTTTAGCTCAAAATCATACGACGAAAAATCATTCGAACTGGCAAAAGGCGAACTCAACGCTGAGTTTCATTTTCACGATTTTCGACTCACCACAACAACAGCAAAAATGGCGCACGACAACGAAGTGGTTTGTGCGTTTGTAAACGATGACCTATCGCGAGACGTGTTAGAGATTCTTGCTCAAGGCGGCACCAAGTTAATCGCGATGCGCTGTGCGGGCTTTGACAAGGTCGACCTAGACGCAGCCAAAGAGTTTGGTCTGCAAGTGGTTCGCGTTCCGGCTTACTCACCAGAATCGGTAGCAGAACACACGGTTGGCATGATGATGTGTTTGAACCGTAAACTACACAAGGCATACCAACGCACTCGTGATGCGAACTTCTCTCTTGAGGGGTTAGTTGGCTTTAACTTCCACGGTAAAACGGTCGGTATGATTGGCTCGGGTAAGATTGGCCTAGCGACGATGCGAATTCTGAAGGGTTTAGGCATGAATATCCTATGCTATGACCCATATCCAACCCCGTTAGCTGTTGAGTTAGGCGCTAAATACGTTGAACTCGACGAACTTTACCAAGAGTCTGATGTGATTTCTCTACACTGCCCAATGAGTAAAGAGAACTACCACCTATTAGATGCGACTGCGTTTGAGAAGATGAAAGACGGCGTGATGATTGTCAACACCAGCCGTGGTGAACTGCTGGATTCAACCGCAGCGATTGAAGCGCTCAAACAAAGCAAAATCGGCGCGCTTGGTCTTGATGTTTACGACAACGAGAAAGAGCTGTTCTTCCAAGACAAATCTAACGATGTGATTGTCGATGACGTATTCCGTCGCCTATCTGCTTGTCACAATGTATTGTTCACAGGTCACCAAGCTTTCTTGACCAAAGATGCTCTGTTCAACATCGCCAATACAACGCTCACCAGTGTTGATGCCTTCTTTGCTGGCAACACCAGCGGTAACGAACTCGTTTAATCGCTAATTGAGTTAATAGCAGACTGAGTTAAAAACAAACTAGGTCTACAAATACAAAGCCACGCTATTCTGAAGTGAACAGCGTGGCTTTGTCGTTTATTCAGTATTCTAAAACCGTTCCTAGACGCAGAAATGACAATCTTCGGTGTCTAAACCATACACGCCTTTTCGAATGGCAAGGTGCTCTTCACCCGCTTTAATGCCCATCTCATAACCTGCATTAAGAGTACTTTGATCCATAGTTAAACGCTTTACTGCGAACGCTTCTGGCGGCGCTATCACTTTAATGGTCGCATCTTTGGGTGGGTTACGAATGAACTCCAGAGACTGGTTGTAGTTTTCAGCACGCACCGCCATCGATTCAGCAATATTTGGGAATTTCTTTAATAGTTTCTTCAGCATCCATTGGTGCTTTTGAGGCTTCATTCGGTAGCTCAATGGGTGAGACAGAATCACGGTAATATCGCGTGCGCCACGGCGATATGCTTCACGAACCGGAATCGAATCGGCTACACCGCCATCGGTATAACAGCCACCAGAGAAACACGGAGTTTCACGGTAAGCGATAGGTAAAGCCGTTGTTGCTTCAACAACATTAGAAAGGTTTTCTGGCTTAATATGGTAGTAGTCTGCACTGCCCGTATCGACATTTGTGACAGCAGCAATGAGTGGGATACTTGAAAACAACTCACCACAATCGAGCGGATAACGTTGATTGGATTCGTTCCATAACCATTTAACATCTACCAAGTTACCGCCTTTGGCAAAGCGAGCAGGATTAAAGAAAGTTTTATCCGTCGCCATCATGGTGATCACATCATAACTGCGTTTTGGTGCATGAGATAAGTAACCAACAAGGTTCGACACGCCCGCAGATACGCCAATAGCAAAATCATAGGGACGGAAATCGTCTTGCATAAAGGCGTCCAACACTCCGGCTGCGAAGATGCCTCTCATTGCCCCACCTTCAACAATTAATGCGCTTTTACTCATCTCAAACTCTATTACTTTATAAACTGATAGCCGTAGGATAATCCCGTCCATCTTATAAAGATAATGGGATAGATTTATCAATTCGATAGGTAAAAACTATCAATGTGGATTATTAAATTTTTCAATGATTTAGGGTTGCTTAATAAACAGCGAGATCAAAAAAGGCCGTTGAGTGATTCACTCAACGGCCTTTCAATTAACGAATCAAGATGATTGATTACGACTTAAATTCGCTCACGTCGATTTCAAGCAGTTTACCAATGCCTTCACCGTATGCAGGGTCAGCTTTGTAACAGTGTCTTAGGTGACGCAATTGAATCTCTTTTGGCACGCCGCCTAGGTTGCGAGCAGTGTTATCAAAAAGAATCGCTTGCTTCTCTGGTGTCATTAGGCGGAACAAGTCACCCGGTTGCGAGAAGTAATCTTCATCTTCGCGGTGATCCCAGTGTGCTGCTGCGCCATCTAGGTTCAGTGCTGGTTCAGCGAAATCTGGTTGATCAGCCCATTGACCTTCGTTGTTTGGCTCATAACCTAATGTGCCACCGAAGTTACCATCGACACGCATCGCGCCATCACGGTGGTAGCTGTGTACTGGGCAACGAGGCGCATTCACTGGAATGTGCTGATGGTTTACACCCAAACGGTAACGTTGTGCATCACCGTAAGCAAACAGACGACCTTGCAGCATCTTGTCTGGCGAGAAGCTGATACCTGGAACTACGTTCGCTGGGTTGAATGCTGACTGCTCTACTTCTGCGAAGAAGTTTTGCGGGTTACGATTTAGCTCTAGCTCACCCACTTCGATCAACGGGTAATCTGCATGAGGCCAGATCTTAGTCAAATCGAAAGGGTTGTATGGAACCTTCGCTGCATCCGCTTCTGGCATCACTTGTACTTTCAACGTCCATTTCGGGAAATCTTGGTTATCGATGCTGTCTAGCAAATCACGTTGGTGGCTTTCGCGATCATCACCGATCACTTGTGCCGCTTCTGCATCAGAAAGGTTCTTAATACCTTGCTGAGATTTGAAGTGGAATTTAACCCAGAAACGTTCGTTGTCAGCATTGATGAAGCTGAACGTGTGACTGCCGAAACCATGCATGTGGCGGTAAGTCGCAGGGATACCACGGTCACTCATTACGATAGTAATTTGGTGCAGAGCTTCCGGCAAAGAAGTCCAGAAATCCCAGTTGTTTTTCGCGCTACGCATGTTGGTGCGTGGGTCACGTTTCACCGCGTGGTTTAAGTCAGGGAACTTAAGAGGATCACGAAGGAAGAATACTGGCGTGTTGTTGCCCACCATATCCCAGTTGCCTTCTTCAGTATAAAACTTCAATGCAAAGCCACGAATATCACGTTCAGCATCGGCAGCACCGCGCTCACCCGCAACTGTTGTGAAACGTGCAAACAAGTCGGTTTTTTTACCTATTTCAGAGAACAATTTTGCCTTGGTGTATTTTGTGATGTCGTGTGTAACGGTAAATGTGCCGTAAGCACCTGAGCCTTTCGCGTGCATACGACGCTCTGGAATCACTTCACGATCAAAATGGGCCAATTTCTCCAAAAACCAAACGTCTTGAAGAAGTTGTGGACCACGTTTGCCCGCCGTTTGAACATTCTGGTTATGAGCGACAGGACAACCCGCAGCTGTGGTCAGTTTTTTACTCATGGTCTATTCCTTAAGGTTAAAGATATCGCATCGTTGCCACATCTTAGATTTAAGTGGATTCAATACTTTAAAAACCACTAAAACAATATGGATAAAGAATAGACCTGAGTTGGCAGAAAATATAATCGTTTATATTTATCGTTGTTATCTATGAAACCTATTGAACTTCACTGCGAATAAGCCTATGTATAACTTCGGTTTATTTAAAAATGGCATGGCCTAACCTCAGAGTTGAGGCAATGTTCCTCGCCGTTCTGGTTAGGTTCAATTCAGCTTCTCGCAGTACTTGCTCGAGTGACTGAGGAGAGCGCACTGTACCAAACAAGCTGTTCATTTCACCATATAAGGCTTCGACTTCTGTACCTAAAGAACCTGCAATCCCTATGGTCGGAATGCCTTGTAAGCTCGCACGTTTGGCAATGCCATAAGGCGTCTTTCCTTGCAGAGTTTGATTGTCCATTTGCCCTTCACCGGTAATCACAAGATCTGCGCCTTTCAATACTTCATCGGCTTGCAAAACATCAAGCACCATCTCAATACCCGGTTTAATCTGCATGTTAAACAACAAACCAAGCCCCATTGGAGCACCACCAGCCGCGCCATAACCAGTACGCTTGTGAACGGGATCATCCCCACGAACACAACCTTGCGATTCAACTACTTGAGCAAAATTCTCAAGCGCCTTATCAAGCATCACAACTTGTTCTGGGCTTGCGCCTTTTTGTGGGCCGAATATATGGCTAGCACCGTTATCACCACACAACGGATTATCGACATCGCACGCCACAATTAACTCGATATCAGCATAGCGTGAATCTAAACCAGTAAGATCAATCGATGATAAATCAGCTAGTGCAACGCCACCTCGGTTAAGCTCTTGCCCTGCATTATCTAACAGTGTCCCACCTAATGCTTGAACAATACCTGCACCGCCATCATTAGTTGCACTGCCACCCAATCCAAGAATAATCGTTTGAGCGCCCTGCTCTATCGCCTCCAAAATCAATTGCCCCGTTCCGAATGAAGAAGCAATCAATGGATCACGCTGCTCTGGTTTCAACAAGTCCAAACCCGATGCAGCAGCAATTTCAACCAGTGCCGTTTTGTTCGGGTTGCTATTGGATGACTCAAGCATCGCCCATTCAGCATTAACTTGTTGCCCTAACGGCCCTTCGACTTGCCTATGTCGCTTTTCACCAACAAGCCCTTGGAGCAATACATCCACAGTCCCTTCACCACCATCAGCCAAAGGCAATGTTACGTATTCAGCGTCTGGGAAGATTTCACGAAAGCCCTTTTCAATACACGCCGCCACCGATACAGCCGATAGAGATTCTTTAAACGAGTCTGGTGCAATAACAATTTTCATACTGAGAGATCCAAAAGATTAGTAATTTTGATGAGTGCCCGATCCAAAAATGCCCCTATTGAAGATCAGCAAGCTAATCACTTAATAGGGGCAGTATATAAAGGTAAGTCGTATTAGTTAGTAACGGCTGTCTTTACTTGTGATTTCTCTTTGCTTTTTAGCCAAACGAATACAGCACCTAGAACCGCAATTGGAATCAGTGGGTCGATCAACGTACCGCCTTTACCAAACACTAAGTTTAGAATCATGATGATGCTTGCACCAATCGCCCATGCGATAGTTGAAGACACAGACCAGATCTTAATTTGGTCAGCAAGTTCAGTAATACCTAACGTACGGTTGATGATGTGGAAGTATGAATCGTTCAAATGAGAGAAGCCAACCGGACCTACCGCACATGCAAGTGCTACGAATACTGGGTCTAGACCTAACGTTTCAACCAATGGCAGCGTCATCGTTGCTGCAACCATCATTGATGCCGTTGCTGAACCTTGGATTAGACGAAGCATTGAAGCAATTGCTAGTGGTACAAGTAGAGGTGGAATACCGCTGCTCGCGATAGCTTCGGCTACTTGAGGGCCAGCACCTGATGCTTTAAGTACTGCACCCATTGCGCCACCACAGCCAGTTACCACAAGAATTAGACCTGTAGTAGACAGAGCATCATCCATAGAGCTAACCATGTCTTTGCGCTCAATATGACGAGTAAGACCGTATAGCGCCATAAGAACACCGATACCAACAGCAACCACTGGGTTACCAATCAACGAAATAACGTTGTGCATTGCAGTGTCACCTTGACCAACAAGCGTGTTGATTAGGATGAATGCGATTGGCAGCAGAATTGGACCGAATGATAAAAAGTTACTTGGTAGCTCTCTGTCATCTGTTTCTTTTACTTTCTCAAGGTTTGCCCAATCAGCTTGGTTAGTAATCCATGTCTCTCCGTTTGGTACGCGGTAGTACTCATTACCTACTCGGCGAATATAAATCATAGAAAGAAGCATCATAGGGATAGAAACCATCAAACCCCATAACATGTATTCACCTAGGTCTACACCCAGAATTCCAGCCACAGCAACTGGACCCGGTGTTGGTGGCACAAGTGCGTGAGTGATAAGCAAGCCAAGCGCTAGAGTTACACCAAGGCCAACCGCTGACTTACCCGTATCACGTGAAATTGCGCGAACAAGAGAATGCAAAATGATGTACGCAGAGTCACAGAAAACTGGGATAGCGACAAGCACCCCTGTAAAACCTAGTGCTAAGTCTTCACGACCTTTACCACACAGCTTTACAAACGTTTTTGCCATTCGAACAGCGGCTCCAGATCGTTCGAAACACGCGCCCATGATAACGCCGAATGCGATGATCAAACCAATGCCACCAAGCACGCCACCAAAACCAGCTTTAATTGCATCAATCAACTCTGTTGGCGCCATACCCGCAAAAAGACCCATGATGATACTTGCAATAACCATAGCAAGTGCGACTGGGATTCTCGTTTTAATGATCATACCCATCATGGCTAAGATGCCAATTACGATGCCTATCAGTGCTCCATCCATTTTTATATTCCTTTTGTCTCTTTGCTTCATTTTTATGAAAATTGTAGGGTGGTGCATATAGGTGATATCGGGATCACCTATTGCACTTTATCGTTATGTGTTGGCTTACCTGTAAGCCGTGTTATCTAAATCAGTTCTTTACTTTTATGGTTCGTTACATATAAACGGCATTCACACCGCGCTATAAATAACTTTTTACCCAGCTAAGCCCCTCTTCTGTCGTGCCTCTTGGGTTATATTCACAACCAATCCAACCTAGGTAACCTGAATCATCCAGAACATTAAATAGATGTGGGTAATTCAGTTCGCCTTCCGATGGTTCATGCCTTTCTGGTACAGAAGCAATTTGGATATGACCGGTATAAGCAGCCACTTCACGAATCAAAGTACTTAAATCACCATCCATGATTTGCGCGTGATAAAGGTCGAGTTGCAGCTTCACATTTGGCCTATCGACTAACTTAATAAGTTCAACAGCGTCACGTTGGTGAGCAACGAAATAATTAGGAACATCACGGCTATTTAGCGGTTCAATCATCAATTCGATGTTATGCTCAGCAAACTTATCTGCGGCAAAACGAATATTTGAGATAAAGGTTTCAACGTGTTGCTGCCTCGTGAAATTCGCATCATGTAGACCCGACATCGCGTGAACTTTCTTGCAGTTCAGCGCTTTAGCGTACATAAGTGCCGTATCAACGCTGGCTTTAAACTCTTCTTCACGGCCAGGAATCGCTGCGAAGCCTCGTTCACCTGCGTCCCAATCACCCGGAGGCATGTTGAACAGCGCCTGTTCAAAGCCAAATTTTTGCATTTTTTCGGCAAGCTCTTCGGCCTCAAATGCATAAGGGAATAGGTATTCAACTGCTTTGAAACCGACTTGATGTGCTTTTTCAAAGCGATCTAAAAATGGTACTTCTGTGAATAACATCGTTAAGTTTGCTGCGAACTTAGCCATTATTTGCCTCTCCCTTTTAAATCCATAACTTCTTCGTCCGTTAGGTAACGGATATCATTCCCTTTCAATAAGAATGCTAATTTGGCGGTCTCTTCTAGCTCTTCAGCGTTATCAACGGCATCAACAAAGTCAGTGCCTGTTACTACTGGGCCGTGGTTTGCTAACAAAAATGCTCGATAATCACCTGCTCGTTTTGCCAACTCTTCAGCGATTTGCGGGTCACCCGGACGTAGGTAAGGAATGACTGGTAACTCGCCAATTCGCATCACGAAATACGGTGTGAAAGCCTTAATCGCGTTGTTACGATCCAACCCTTCAAGGCAAGATAGTGCAGTTAGGTATGTAGAGTGCAGGTGTACAATCGCATTGCACTCCGCATTATTTCTATAAATCGCTAGGTGGAATGCCGCTTCTTTAGAAGGCTTCTTACCTGAGATGTGGTTGCCATCGATATCAACAACCGACAATTCTTCAGCCACAAGACGGCCAAATGAAGAGCCTGTTGGTGTTGCTAGAAAATACCCATTAGGTAATTTGATAGACAGGTTACCTGCACCACCAGTGGCGTAACCTCGTTCAAACATTGAACGAGCGAGCGTGACCATTTGCTCTCTTAACTGCTGCTCGTTCATCAAAACTTTACTCATTTGAATCTCGCTTATGAAAAGAATGATTGAGCTTTAGCGAAGAAGTTTTCATCACCAAAATTGCCCGATTTTAGCGCTAGTGATAACTCACCTTCGACCGATTTAACCCAAGGCACACCTGGTGCAATTTGAGGACCAATATGAAAACCTTTCACAGCTAGGCTTTGCGTCACGACGCCTGATGTTTCACCACCAGCAACGATGAAGTTTTTCACGCCATGTTGTTGTAGTTTGATAGCGAGTTGACTAAAAAATTGTTCAACTGCGTGGCTTGAAGCTTGTGCGCCGTACTCTTCTTGAATTGCTTTTAGTGCGGCAGCATCTGCGGTTGCATAAACCAAAGGAGCAAACTCGCCTTGGTTATTGGTCATCACCCAATCGAACACTTCATTGGCGTATTGATCATTGGTTAAGCAAGCCTTCACATCGATAGCAAAGTGAGGAGCAAGCTGCTTGTATACCGCAACTTGTTGGTTAGTCATCACTGAACAAGAACCAGAGAACACAACGGTTGGTGCTTTGACTGGGCTACCGGCATGTTTTGCATCACTTTGGTCAGCAAGATGTTCTGTCCAGTTTTTAGCGATACCAGCAGCTAGGCCTGAACCACCTGTGATTAGTTTCAAAGATTTAGCCGCTTGACCTAGCGTCACCAAGTGATCTGCATTAAATGCGTCTACCACGGCGTAGCGACTACCTTGAGCTTTGAGTTCGTTAAAACGAGCGGTAACCGCATCAGCGCCCTGTTCAATCGTTTGAAAGTTAACTAAACCGGAAACACCTTCTGATTGTGCGTCCATCATTCGAACCACACTTGAATCCGTCATTGGTGTAACAGGGTGATTACGCATACCTGAATCACTGAGCAACTCATCAAAAACAAACAAGTGACCGTTGTAAACCGTGCGACCATTTACTGGCAATGCAGGGCAAACCATAGTGAAAGATTCTCCAAGTTCAGCCAAAAGTGCATCTGTTACGGGACCAATATTGCCCTCAGCGGTACTGTCGAACGTTGAGCAGTATTTAAAGTAAAACTGTTGGCAGCCTTGATATTGAAGCCATTTAAGCGCAGTAACCGAATCCGTCACCGCTTGGTCAGCTGGGCAAGAGCGAGATTTAAGGCTGATCACCACAGCATCTGCTGATGTGTCAAACTCTCCCGTTGGAATCCCATTCAATTGAACAGTGCGCATACCGTTTTCAACCAAGAAACCAGCAATGTCTGTAGCACCTGTAAAGTCGTCTGCAATAACACCTAATAACATGATTATTTCTCCGCCTTTGATGTGTTTACACCCGGTAGGTCAATACCTTGGAAGACTTTTATCACTGCACTGTCGTCTTCTTGACCAAATCCAGCATTACTCGCGCTAACGAACATGTTCAGTGCTGCACTTGATAATGGGAGTGGGAATTTCAGGTCTTGAGCGGTATCTGATACCAAGTTCAAATCCTTCACAAAGATATCAACCATAGATTTTGGAGAGTAATCACCATCGACTACGTGCTTCATGCGGTTCTCGAACATCCAAGAGTTGCCCGCTGCATTCGTAACAACGTCGTACATCAAATCAAGCGGAATGTTTGCGCGTGCGGCTAGTGCCATCGCTTCAGCGCCCGCAGCAATATGAACACCTGCTAGTAACTGGTGGATAATCTTAACGGTCGCACCAAGGCCAATGGTCTCACCGATGTTGTAGACTTTAGCTGCAGTTGCATCAAGTACCGGAGCCAGTACTTCAAATGTGGTCACCGCACCTGAAGCCATAATCGTCATTTCGCCCGCTTCTGCTTTTACTGCACCGCCGGACACTGGCGCATCCAGCATCACAAGATCATGTTCAGCAAGCTGAGCTTCGATTTGTTTCGCGTCTTCTGCTGAGATCGTTGCCGAGACCATAACTGGCGTGTTAGGTCTTAGTGCCGCCGCAAGACCAGTCTTAAACAGTACCGTGTTAACTTGAGCTGCATTCACAACCAATACCAAAACTGAATCAAGTTTGTCGGCAAACTCAACCGCGCTTGTAGAGACCGCTTTTGCGCCATATTCACCCAAGGTTTCAAGCGCTTGCGGATTCAAATCGAAACCATATACATCAAGGCCTGCACGGACGCATGACTTCGCTGCGCCCATGCCCATAGAACCTAAACCGATAACACCAACAGATTGAACTTCATTCATAGCAAGATGCCTTTCACGTAATTATTTAATTCTAGATTTGTTAATTCTTGTTTATGTTTGTGATTATATGTGAAGCAATCGAATGCGACTTAGTGATAAGTCACACTTTTAACAAAAGTTAACACACCTGAGTAATTTAACCCTTTAGAGGCATTAGGTAAGGGTAATTTCGGCAGCAATCACAGTTCTAATTGCTATTTCACAACAGATATTCACAGATATTCACAAAACAGCTAAAGATTGATAGGATGATGAAAAATAAGAACATAGAAGAAGAATCATGATTCCAGCGGAACGTCAGAGAACTATTTTGTCACTATTATCACACCAAGAAGTGATCAGTATTTCTGAGCTTGTTGAGCACTTAGAGGTGTCTCATATGACCATTCGTCGAGATATCGTAAAGCTAGAGACATCAGGGAAAGTGATTTCAGTTTCGGGTGGCGTTCAGCTGACTAAAGCACTTCACAGCGAATTGTCACACGACATCAAGGTAGAACAGCAAGCAAGCGAAAAAGCTCAAATAGGTCAACTAGCTGCTCAATTGGTTCCTGAGTATTCGACTATCTACTTAGACGCTGGAACAACCTCTTTGGAGATCGCTCACCAACTTGCAGGGCGAGATGATCTGCTTATCATCACCAATGACTTCGCGATTGCCGCATACCTAATGAACAGCACACAATCTGAGATTTACCATACTGGTGGCAAGATTGACCGTGAAAATCAATCGAGTATTGGGGGAAAAGTAGCTGAGTTCTTGGCAGGGATGAATATTGATATTGCGTTTATCTCTTCTTCATCTTGGAATCTAAAAGGGCTCTCGACACCTTGTGAAAATAAGGTATTAGTCAAACAAGCCATTGTTCAAGCAGCTCATTCAAACTATCTGATTTCAGACTCAACCAAATACGGACGTATCGCTACTTTCCACGCCTTAGATTTAAGTGCGCTTGATGGCGTGATCACCGACATTGATCTTTCGAGTAGTGTGATTGATGAGCTTCAAGACAAAGGCATCAAGGTCATTAATTCGTAACGGATCCCTCATCAAATTTCAGGCTCACCAACCAAACATTCAGAGCCTGAATACCACAACTCCAAAATCATCTATTTATCCACTCGATAAAAATAATTCTTACAATTAAGCGTGTTTATTCGTTAATAATATTGTTACTCAACGGCATAATAGTCATGAATCCATTCAAAGAGTTAGGTTATGTTCTACAAGCGTCTTTTGGTATTGGCTTTACCGCTTACTTTTGTGTTTTCCACCCATGCTGAAACGTTTGGTGAACGAATGGCGCGCATCGAACAAGAGAATGTACTGGCGAAAACCATGAGTGAAGAACAAGTTGAATTGATACAAAAAGTCGTACAGACCAACCACTGCGCTAAAGTGGCGTTAACCCATCACCAACGCATTTTGGGCCAATATAAGGTTGAGACATCTTCTTCTGAGTTATTCGTAAAATGGCGTCAACTCGGTAAGCAGTTAGACGCTCAATACGAGATGGATTACCCCGGCTACCCTAAGCACGCTTTTCAAGAATATCCTGCGGCTTCAGGCAAAGTCGATGGCTACCTTTTTGCTCTAATCGACAATGGTTTAAACGAGCAATCGTGGATCGCCAAAGAATTTAAGCAGTGTAAAAAGAATAAGCTCATATCCCGAACCTAAGCTCTAGTCTGCTCTGGTTCGAGAGTGCTCACTCGCATTAGTTCTAATAAAGTAAGAACAGCCCTTCATAACCGCCAATTTCTATTTCACTCACATAGTCACCAACGTTACCGTTAGCATCAACAGGTTTCATTGGAACATCCAGCGCGATGGTGAGTTTTGCCGCGTCATAAAAGCTCGGATTCTTACCGTGGAAATCCGTGCGATACAACACACGACCATTGCTGAACTCTCTCGCTAACACCATGTCCTCAGGGCCACCAGCAACCACCTGATTTTCAGATTGATACATAAAGTACGTGAACGTCGGTAGAACGTGAGTGATACCATTGGGCAGATCAGCATGCACCATTTCGTTCATCGAGGAATCGCCAACGATGGTGTAGTCAGCAGGCTGAGGTGTCGTTGTCGAAAGCATCAAAGGAATCGGCGCAAAGCCATGTGGGATTTGATGACTCGGCTCTCCCAAGTCAACGGCCAATAACGAACTGGGTTGGTAGGCGATGTTTTTAGGGACACCACTTTGCCAGAAAGTGTCAGCCGTCGTATTGCCACTTCCATAGACGTAACCATTGTTCCACTGATTAAAGTAGCTATGTTGAGCGTGTCGATTGAGGTGGTAGATCGCTAGGGTCGAGTATTGGTCTTGCTTCCAATTATCTTCACTATTTCCAAGATACTGAACTCGCCCATAACGCGTTGTCGCCTGAAAAATAACACTTTGCCCATTGTAGGCGAGCGCAGAATTATCCCAGAATTTTGAGATCCCCGAGTAACCACTAAACCCAGTAGACGGAAAAATGTAGTGCTCGCGTAAATACAGAGAGCCCGCCTCGCTAAGATGAGACTGTCCATTTCGACCCAGTAAGTTCGCGGTTCCGATATTCAACCCAATCGACGCATCACTTTCTAAAGCAGAAAGATTTTTGAGAAACGCTGAAAATTGTTGCTTGTAGAGATCATCCGCTTGATTCGAACCCGCAACAGCTCCTAACTCTTGAACATGCCCGCCAGAGTGAACATAGAACTGGTTCGAGCCAATGAGTTTATTTGTGTCGTCGTTGTACGCACCATTCAAACCTTGTCTTGCCCAGCTTTGCTTGTAGTAGCGATGAATAGCAGATAGATAATCCGCGTTTGCGACGTTCGTTAGCGACCAAGATGAGTTAGCGCTCCACATTCGACCAAATGGCACAACTCTTGATTCCCAACGAAAACGTGCTGTCGCGTTCTTATTGGTTCGATTTCGATACTCGCTTGGCGACAAGTAGTTATCACCATCTAGATCTGCAGACACATCAAAACCACGGATTTTTCGCCATTGGCTGATAGCATTGCCGTCCGGGGTTGAAGTCGGAGCATCGGTTAACTTGACGGTTGGAAAACTGTTTTTGAGTTTTACTTCTTTTAAACGCGGCCTGTCGTCGGCATTCTCACTTTGCCAACGAACTCTCACAACGTATAAGCGCCCACCATCTCTCAAAAAGGTTGAACCAAAATACTGGCCGCCGCCATAACTCGCACCGCTCCCATCATGAGTTGTAGCTCTTAACCAGTTATCCGGAAGGTTCCAGATCACCGATTGGTTTTTGGTCATATTGAGCGTTTTGTCTTTCTTTACATCAAGCCTTTCCCATTGTAAAACCCTACCCTGAGAATCAATAGCAGTTGGGTATTCAATCCAAAATTCACCGCTGCCAGCAAACTGTGAGAACTTAAAGGTCAGCCGTTCGAACTGTTCAGCATGATAGACATACAAAGCCCCACCCTGTTCGAAATTCTCAAACACATCGGCATCCCACGGAGGCTCTTGATACAACCAAAAACCAGCATGGTCTTCACTGGCTGTATAACCCAAGATCATAGGTTTTCGGTTTAAAAGGGTCTTTTCGCCATGAGTTTTATCAACTTCGGCAATGACAGTATCTTCAGAAAAGTGCAGGAAATAGTCTTCGAAATTGAGGCCTTCTAACTCAGCTTGGTTACGGAGATCGTTCTCCAACCAACCCGAGTTCATCGCCATGACTTGGTTGTACATATAACCAATTGTCGTGGCCCGCTCATTGTCGGCTTTGTCGGCATAAGCTCCGAACACAATATCACTGTTGGAAATTTCCCAATCAATGACGGCATTCGTAGATAGTGGGGAGCCCAAAAGATCAACACCAACTTCATGTTGCCCTGGCAGCACAACCGCTGTACCAACAGCAAAAGCGTAACCAGCGATTAAACATGACGGTATGAGTGCCAGCAGCCCAGAAATGTAGGTTTTCATGATTCAAATTTCCTAATCGATACTGTCATGCCTTAAATCACAAGACGAAAAGTCAGCCAACTTACGTGTCAATTTAGGAATCAAAATACGAAAAAAGTATCGACTACATGGCTCTATTGTTCAAGTGCTCGTCTGTCTTGTTTCATCGGTGGCAAGTAAAACGAGCAAATGCCGATTCAAAATCAATGCATTAAGGAAAATATAAGTTTTTGTGATTTTAATTTTATTTGGAAACCAAGTATCTCCGGCTAACGAGAAATCAGCTCAGATTTTCTCAAAATGAGAATAATACGGTTTGGAAGATGAGAAGTTATCAGAGCCTAGAACTCAGAATAGGACTTGGATTTGCTGTATCGAATCTCAGTTTGAGCGCCACACTATTGAAACTCAATTTGGATAGGCTGTCTAAACAAGAACGATGACAACGCTCCTTAAAGCCTCTTGTTCCACTTCCCTTGATGGTCGCGATCGCAATTTTCTTGCGTATCGTAGCTAACATGCTTATCGATATTCTTCAGTTGAATTCCAACTTGATTGAACGCTTGTTGAATAGCCCCTGAGACACTCTGTTGACCTTCGCCACTTAAGAAGTTCGTTCTATCCTGATTGGTATCGAATACACAGACAATTTTCAAACTTTGCGGAAAAGAGGAAAAGTTGACCGAGTGAGTCACCCACAAAAAACCATCGAAGCCTTTCAGCGTGTCTTCACAAACGTCAGTTAACACGTCTCTGATTTGATTCTCGATTTTCTTATCTGATTTACGCATGCGGCAAAGGTCCTATTTAACACCTTAAAAAATAAGGTTTTTCGGTCAGTTTCGTACTACCTGATATTGGACACTGTGGCGGTTTCAAATGCAAAGTATTTATTGGGGAGAGTCGACTGGAAGATATAGAGGAAACGCCTCATGTTTGATAGCTTACGAGGCGATCAAACATGAGACGAGTATAGAATTTACTAAAACATTAGCTCGCCGCTTGTTCCCAATCAGTTAATAACTTCATGATTACGCGAGAGTCTTGGTGGGTTGCCATTGGCGCAGCAAGTTGTGTATCACCTTGCTCAACCGCTTGGCGGATATTGCGCACTTGATAATGGAAACCATCACCTTGCGCTTCGACTTTCACTTCACGTGTCGACGTTTCATAGATCTCTACCGTAAACGTGTTTTCTGCCGTCGGTAGCCATGGATTAGTATCTAGCGTGATACAGCCTTTGCTGCCTAGGATCGTAAAACCATGCTTTAAACCGTGGTCTTCAGCAGTGTGGATTTGTGCGGTAAAACGGTCGTTGAAATGCATCATCGCCGACGATTCACAGATATTGCCATCTTCGCCTCGTCGACCGATTGCTGAGATCTGCACGTCATCGAACACGCTCTCACCAAATTGCTGCTGCGCAACAGAGTGAATCAGCGACATTGGGTAACAGCCAAGGTTGTATAGCGCGCCTTTGCTCGCAGGATTCACGAACTGATCAATCGCCGCAACGTAGGAACCTTGAATTGAACGCACTTCGCCAATCTCACCAGTTGCCAGTTCTTGATGAAGCTTGGTGATAAGTGGATGGTTTAAATACATCAAACCTTCAGCAAAGAATACGCCCGCTTCTTTCACGGCTAGTAAAGCTTGCTCGGTTTTTTCCATATCTACCGACAAAGACTTCTCACACAAGATCGCTTTGCCTTTTTGAGCCGCTTTAATCACATACTCATGATGAACGTGGTTTGGTAGAGCAATGTAGATAATGTCGACCGACTCATCTTCAATCAAGGCTTCATAGTTGTTGAAGGTTCGTGTTGGCTGGTATTGGGCAGCAAACTCATTGAGTGTTTTCTCTGTGCGTCCAGCAACAGCATACAGCTCACTTTGAGCATCGCCTTTAATCGCATCCGCCATTACGCCTGAGATAAAGCTGGTTCCTAGGATTCCCCATTTCATGTCTTAGATCTCCTGCTCTTGTGCTTTGATAGGCCCACGTTGCGTTTCGAATGCTTGAACCAACTCGGTAATATCACGCTCAATAAACGCTTGGGTATGAGGCATCACAAAGTGCTGATTGATCGCCTCGCGGTTTACGTATTGCTCAAGCAAGATCACACGATCGCTTTGGCTTTGATCATAGGTTGCAATTGCTTGTAGGCAGCCCGGTTCGCTTTGCATGTCTAAACAAAACTGTTCGATAGCTTCGAGCGCAGCTGCTCGTTCTATGTTGGTTTTGATCTTAAGTTCGGCAGTAACAAAGATAGTTTCATTCGTTTGAGGCATTGCACACTCTTATTTTAGTTAATTATCGGTTTGCCATTAATATAATTAACCCCTAATAATTGATAAACTCACCTTTTGTTTATTGTTTATCAACCAAGAGTGTTCAATGGATAAGTTAACCAGCATGAAAGTCTTCGTCTATGTGGTGGAACAAGGTAGCTTTCGCAGCGCCGCAAACCACTTCAACCTGTCGGCGACCATGATAAGCAAACATGTCCATTCCTTAGAAGCCAGTTTGAAGTCTCAGCTGATCCACCGCACCACGCGTAAGCAATCGTTAACCGATTCAGGACAACTTTACTATCGTGAGTGTAAGCGAATTCTCGAAGACATCAGCAATGCAGAGAACCTGATTCAAACCTTGGAAAATCAACCACAAGGCACGGTAAAAATAAACTGCCCTGTCACCTATGGAAACAAGGTACTCGCCCCTATCGTAGCTAAGTTTCTCGCGCATCACCCAACCATTAACGTTGAGCTGATGTTGAATAATGACCTTGTTGATCCTTATTCATCTGACATTGACCTGATTGTGCGAATTGGTGACCTATCCGATTCAAGCTTGGTCGCAAGGTATTTAGGGGATTATGAGATGTGTTACTGCGCGGCGCCCGCTTACCTAAACCAACATGCTGAAATCAGAGTATTGGAAGACTTGGCGCAGCACCCATCGCTTGGATTCAGTTACAGCAGCCAAGCTCCTCACGCCACACCGAATAAAGAACGTGTGCGCTTGATGTCGAATAATGGTGATGTGTTGCGGTATGCCGCCCTGCAGGGTGTGGGCGTGTTGTTGCAACCGACTATCTTAGTCGCAGAAGAGATTGAACGTGGAGCGCTGTTGGAAATCCTACCCGGCATGGCGCCGTTACCAAAGCCGATTCACTTGCTCTACAAAACCAAGCAACTGTCGTTGAAGAACAGAACCTTTGTCGAGTTCTTGTTAGCTGCGTTTGCTGAGTAACTAAGCGCTTTCTAAACAACAAAGACCGCTAGACTGTTTGCCATTGGCTCATCAAGCGCTTGCCAAGATCAGAGGGCGTGGTGTTATGGACGATCATCTCATCACATTGGTTGAACACCATGAAGTGTTTTAGTTCATCGCATAAAGCATGAACCAACAACTCATGGTTTTTAATTCGCTCTTCCACAACCAAGTTACGGATATTGAGCAAACCACTCTTCCTGTCGACCTTGCAATCCATTCGTGCCACCAGCTCACCTTGCCACAGAATCGGTAAGCTAAAATAACCAAACTGACGCTTGGCCTCTGGAACATAGCATTCTAGGAGGTAATCAAAGTTGAACAATGATTGCATTCGCTTTCGTTGAATCAGCAGGTTATCAAACGGAGACAGTATCTTAAGCTTGGTTCTGGAAAGAGGTTGATTCAGCAGTTCAAAAGCACCTGGCAGGACATAGTAATCAGAGCCTTGAATATCTACTTTCAGAACCTGCTTATCTTCAAGCATCTGTTGGAGTGCTCTCTGAATCAAAGGCTTTGTGTTCTTGAGTAGGTAGCTCATTTCCGACGCTATTCCAACTCCGTTAGCCTCTAAATAACGTGTTATCAGATGCTCGATGTACTCTTGTTCTGTCGGCTCAGAGGTATCAATTCCGCTCGGTAAAACTCGCTCGGTTAGGTCATACACCTTATGAAAGCTAACTCGGCTTGGCACCATTAAGTCGCCTTGCATGAACAATGTTTCTAATGCTTGCTTGGCCGGTTTACCGCCCCAACCGCCGGGGTTTGGCCTATCCCCTTCAAAATCTTTCGCCATCAACGGCCCTTCATTCTCAATACGTTTGAGAACATGAGCCATCAGTGCGTCATTCTTTTTATACCAATGCTTGAGCTTACCGCTCGCAAAGCCATTCTTGCGGTGTAGGCTGAATCGGAAGTCACGCATGGGTAAATACGCGGCGGCATGCGACCAATACTCAAATACTTCTCGACGCTCTAACAGCTTATCAAGATGGTTCAGTTGGTAATCTTGATTGCGATTCCAAAGCGTGTGGTGGTGAGCTCGCTGAATCACAGAGATGGTATCAATTTGCACATAGCCAAGGTTTTCAATCGCAGACAACGTGTTCGCCAAAGCGCCCCCATTACGTTGCTTCTTTGGGGGTAGCTTCTTAGGTGGCAATTTTTGTGAAAGCAGTACCATTTTTTGCGCTTGAGCGAGTGACAATGATTCCATGTAATTCAGACTCTAATTGATACCAATGATCCGTTTATGATTCGGCAATAAGCTCTTGAAGAATCTGCTTGTAGGTTTCTACCGTCTGCGCGCCCGTTACTGCACTCTTACGATTGAACACCACAGTAGGAACCGCAGAGATCCCCATGCGTTGCCATTCAAACTCTTGCGCTTCAATTTGCTTCAAGTTGTCGGTGTTCTTTAGGCGCTTCAGTGCCTTCGTTGAGTTTAGCCCAACCGATTCAAGCTCTTGTGCCATGACTTCAAGGTCAGACAGGTCTTTCTGCTCTGTGAAGTGAGCAGTAAAAAAGCGTAGCTTTAACTCAGTCTGTTTACCGTGCGCTAGTGCAAAATCGAGAAGCACATGCAGGTGTCGTGAATTGACCATTCTCATGTTGTCATAGAAGTTAAAATCGAAACCGACCGCTTTGCCACGAGCCGCAAGCTGTTCACGTGAACGCTGGCTCTCTTCTGCGCTAGAACCGTATTTTCTCATGATATGGTCACGCAGGTTTTCGCCCTCTTGCGGCATATCTGGATTCAACTCAAACGGCTGCCATTCAAGTTCAATCTGGTCTTCTAAACCAAGTTCCGCAACAGCTTGCTCTAAGTTTTTGTAACCGAGCACGCACCATGGGCACATCACGTCAGAAATAATATCAAGTTGAAGTTTCTTGCTCATCGTCATTCCAAATATCGTTGCTAAGGCGTATTCAATTCAAAGTGAATACCCATCTTTCTGATTAGATTACAACAAGCTGAACACTCGTTCAAATTTAACTCGATATCCCAGTAGCCAACAAAAAAGCCAACTCCTATTACCGAGTTGGCTTTGATAAAAATCGGATTGAGCTTAACCGCGTTACGCTAGCAGTTTCTCTAGCACTTGGAACACACCTGCATCGACGTTACTTGGCGCGCCAAAACGAGCGATCTCTTTCAGCTTTGGGTGTGCGTTTTCCATTGCGTAAGAGTGGTAGCTCTCTTTAAGCATTTCCAAGTCATTTAGGTAATCACCAAAACTCATGGTCTGCTCATAAGTGAAGCCGAGTGTGTTTTGTAGATGTTTAATCGCCGCACCTTTTGACGCTTCAGCGTTCATCACATCTAACCAAATTTTTGCGCTTACAACCACTTGGTAGTTCTCACCGAATTTGGCATCAATAGTTGGGTTCACTTTCTCTTGTGAACCGTCGAAGTGACAGATAGCCACCTTGATGAAATCGTCTTCTACCGCCAGTAAGTCTTCTACTTGCTCACGGCGATGGTAGTACTTAGAGATCTCCGCCAGAGCACGCTCATCTTTGGTTTCGATGTATGCCGATTTCTTACCGCATAGCACCACATGCGCGCCTTCAATAGCTCGAGCTTCTTTAATGATCTCTTTAATGGCATCAGTATCAAGCAAGCAGCTGTAAAGTTCTTGGCCTTTGTGCATCACTAATGTGCCGTTTTCAGCAATAAACATCATGCGATCTTTAAGCGGGGAAAATGTTTCTAGCAAGCTGTAATACTGGCGGCCAGACGCGGCAGCAAAAATAATATCTTGCGCTTCTAAGCGCTCATAAAGATTGAAAAACTCAGGGTCGAGCTTTCCATGCTCATCGAGTAAGGTGCCATCCATATCAGTCGCGATAAATTTGATATTTTGTTGGGGCATGTCGGGCGTACCTATTATTGGATTATGATCATTCGTTATCTTGAGTAACGGTTCTGGGTTCGATTATATCGCTAGAGTCGCTGGTGAATACAATGCTTATTTTACCGCCTGTCAGTCACTGTTTCACATCTTTCCAAGGCAAACGCTAACAGAAGCGCATTCCAGTTTGAAGGGTTAAGTCCTACATACAAGATGTGCGCTAGGTCACACTCCACTATATTCTTTCCTGTCTCTCCATCACTTTATTCCGACCACAGTCATTATGATTTTAGCTATTATTACGACCTTGCTTTGCATCGTTACCGTCAAGTTTCTAATTACACTTGCGAACTTAGAGCGCCATCGTATTCACATTGAACCTAAAATATCGTTCAAAAGAACTGAGTGGCCGACTGTTTCCGTCATTATTCCTGCGCGAAATGAAGAAGACAATATTGAAATCAGCCTTGGCTCTCTATTGAAGCAGAGCTACCCAAAAGACAAGTTTGAAGTCATTGTTGTTGATGACTTTTCTACTGACTCAACCCGTGCAAAAGTAGAAGCATTGATCAGTAAGTTCGACGTTAACGCGCGCTGTATTTCAGGTAGAACGTTACCGACCGGATGGCTTGGTAAGAGCAATGCATGTATGGCTGGCGCACTCAACGCGAGCGGTGAATATGTGTATTTCATTGATGCAGATACCGATTCAGCACCCGCGATGCTACAGAGCGTTATCGACTTTGCTATCCAACAAAAAACTGATCTCTTATCGTTTAATCCAAAACAAACTTTTGCGTCTGTGGCAGAAAAAGCGACCTTGCCGGGCATCTTTCTATCGATCGCATCTTATATGAACTTTAAAAACTCGAACGACATGACTAAGGAAGAAGCGATTGCTAACGGTCAGGCGATGTTGTTTACCCGAAAATCCTACGACGCAGTCGGTGGACACGCCGCAGTAGCAAACGCGATATCGGAAGACATCGCCTTTGCAAAAGTCATGAAGGTCAATGGATTTAAGATTTTCTGGGCATTTGCAGACAAACTAATGAGTACGCACATGTATTCAGACTTCAACTCAATCTGGGCTGGCTTTTCCAAAAACATGAATCTTATTGTGAATTGTCAATCGCAAGCACAAGCTTTAAAAGTCTTCATCAAAGCCAACATCATCGCATGGGCGGGACCGCTTTTGATGCTTGTATCGGCGAACGCCTTCATCAGTGACATGTCTGCCATTCATGCTTATTCGCTCATTGTCAGCTCTGTGATGCTCTTGGTGTCGATCGTCACCTACTTCATTTTGGTTAAGGAACTGTTTGTTCCCGCAAAATTTGCGTTAACCGTACCCTTCGGTATTTGTGTTCAAAGCCTACTCGTGCTGAACAGTTACCGCTTATCTAAAACCAATAAAATCAGCTGGAAAGGGCGCTCATTAACATGATGAATAAGATTATTACTTTGCTTCTTCTTGCTTGTTCAGTTTCGGTGTTTGCATCAGACACCGATGGCTGGTCACTGGCACGCGATAAAAAAGGCATCGAGGTTTATAACCGTAAAATTGAAGGCAGTCACTTTAAAGAATTTCGAGCAGAAGGCGACATCAACGCGTCCCTCACTTCTATTATCGCACTCTTTATCGATACCTCTGTTGGCACGCAATGGGTAGAAAACATCGATGACATGGAAGAAATAGAGCATTTTAGTGCGGCGCACACGATCACCAAAACCTATACCAAGGCACCTTGGCCAGTTGCCGATCGAGAAGCTATCGTAGAGAACGTCATCACTCAAGATCCAGAGACGATGGTTGTCACCATTGATCAGCATGGTAGGCCTGATTACCTGCCAAACAATAATAAAAAAATCATCAGAGTGGCTGAATTAGAGGCGAGTTGGATCCTGACACCAATCGACGAAAACACCACCCATATCTCTTATCGAGTATTGAGTGATCCAGGTGGCGATATTCCGTATTGGCTCATTAACATGGTGGCCGTTTCTCAGCCTTACAACACGCTTCGCGGGTTATCTAAGATGTTGGATTCTGGTGAGTACACCGATCGTCGCCTTGATTTCATCGAGAACTACACGTCACTTTAACAATGCAATGAATACTCTAGAGGTCTATATTGTGAAATTTCCATTCTCTCCAATCGCAGCGATATTGCTTGTAGCATCAAGTTCAGTATTTGCTAATCAAATTATTGTCGATACTAAAGGTGTTGATGAAACACAGTATCACGCCGATCTGTATGAATGTGAGCAATACGCTCAACAAGTGAAGCCTGAAGAGGTCGATTCTCTTGGCAGCGATATTGTCGGTTCAACCGCTAAGGGTGCAGCGCTGGGTGCGGTTGGTGGAGCCGTCTCTGGCGGGAGTGGTCATGATGGTGCAAAAATTGGTGCTGGCATCGGTATTATCAGCGGCGCTTTAAAGCACGGTGCTCAAAAAAGACAATCCGCCGAGCTATCTGAGCAGCAGAAGTTTCAAGTGAATCGTAACTGTATGATCAACCGAGGCTATACCGTTCTTAACTAGCGGATAACCGAGCAAAATGGCGTTTAATCGATGTTCACGCCATTTTGCGTAGCTGAGTCAAAGCAGAGTTCAACCATAGTCCCTGAATCGCCACCTTAAAGTTCGTTCAAATAGACAGTGAGCATTGACCCCTATTTAAAATAGGCTTATCATTAATCGTCTTTTAACGATTAATGAAAGTGAGACGTCAATATGAACTCAACTTGCTCGACATCTGGTGGCTGTTCTCTGCCCATCGAACACGGTGATGCTAAAGCAGAAAAGCAAATGGCCGCACTGGCGAAAGCACTCGCTCACCCAGCAAGAATACGTATATTGAGTATCCTTTCCACGTTAGAAAAATCGGGCGGCTGCTTGAACAGTGATCTGGTGAGTGAATTGGGTTTAGCTCAATCAACGGTATCAGAGCACTTAAGAATATTGAAAGCCTCAGGTTTTATTACGGCTGAGTCGATTCCGCCGAAGATGTGTTACCGCATCGACCGCGACAATATTCAACGCTTCGAATCGATATTTAACAGCATTTTAAAATAGAAGTTCACGCTTGAATGATCGGCTTTGATAGCCTTTACTTTTAAGCGTGTTTTTTTGCCACAACCAATCGTTTTTCGACGATTTACGATATCAACTAAGAGAGATTATCATGAAACCAAAGTTAGGTTTTCTAGATCGCTACTTAACACTGTGGATTTTTATTGCCATGGGCCTTGGTGTACTACTCGGCACCCTATTCCCACAGATCGAACAGTGGAACGATTCAATGTCTGTTGGCACCACTAACATTCCGCTTGCGGTTGGCCTTATCTTAATGATGTACCCACCTCTGGCTAAGGTTAACTACAACCTGCTAGGCACTGTGGTAAAAGATAAGAAAGCCATTAAGCTCTCTTTGATCATGAACTGGATCGTTGGTCCAATTCTGATGTTTGTATTGGCACTAACTTTCTTGGGAGACCACCCAGGTTACATGGTTGGGGTGATTCTGATTGGTCTTGCTCGTTGTGTGGCGATGGTTCTGGTTTGGAACGACATCGGCGGCGGTAACAAAGAGTACGGCGCGGCATTGGTTGCTCTAAACAGTGCATTCCAAGTGGTGAGCTACAGCTTTATGGCGTGGTTGTTCATCAGCGTTCTTCCACCAGTATTTGGTTACGAAGGCATGTTGGTTGATATCTCGATGATCGACATTGCACACAGTGTACTTATCTACCTAGGTATCCCATTCCTAGCGGGCTTCCTAAGCCGTAAGATCCTTGTGTCGATGAAAGGCGAGCAGTGGTACAACGACGTATTTATTCCACGCATCTCTCCAATCACACTGATTGCACTACTGGCAACCATCGTTCTGATGTTCAGCCTGAAAGGTGAAATGATTGTTGAACTGCCAATGGACGTTCTATTAATTGCGGTTCCACTGACTATCTACTTCACTGCGATGTTCTTCATCAGTTTCTTCATCGGTAAAAAGATGGGCATCGAGTACGACAAGAACGCATCAATTGCATTTACAGCAACAGGTAACAACTTCGAGCTAGCGATTGCCGTGGCTATCTCAGTATTCGGTATCAACTCAGACCAAGCGTTTGCAGGCGTTATCGGTCCACTGATTGAAGTCCCTGTGCTGATTTACCTTGTGAACGTGGCGCTTAAGATGAAAGACAAGTACTACAACGGTCAGACGGTTAAACCTAGCGTATAGCATCTACATCTACACCTAGAACTAGAACTAACAAAAAGCAGCATCACTTTGAACAGAAAGGCTCACACGTTAAACGGTGAGCCTTTTCTTTATTCAGTTTCGTCTAATAGGCCTTTCAATGCTTGTTCAAGCCAAAGTAATGCAGGACCTTTTGAGCGTGTTTTAGACAGAACAAGATCAACCGGAGGCGACCATGTTTTGTGATCGAATGAGACATTAATCTCCACTAAACGCTGCTTATTCAGCTCCTCTTCGACAAGGTGCTTGGGTAAGTATGCCCACCCAATATCGCTGCCAAGTACCATCTCTTTGATCACAATAAAGCTGTTTGACCACCATACCTTTCCGGCAATCAGCGGAAACTGATCCATCACCTTGCCTTTGTCTCCCCTCAACATTAACTGACGATGCGGGAGTAAGTCAGTGAGTTTCGCCACACCTGTTTTTGCGAGCGCATGACTTGGATGACACACAGCAATAAACGGTAAGTGACCGATAAAGCATGGCTCAGAACCGACATCAAAAGCCAAGTTGGTAAACATCAATCCAATGTCGGCTCTCTCTTCGATAATTAACGGATTGACCTCTGTTGTGGTACACGCAACCAGTTCAACTTCAGTCGCCGGGAATTGATAACTGAACTGACTAAGGATCTTAGATAAGTTCGGAACCAGTAATGAATCATCTAATGCAATTTTGATGAGCCCCTCTTCACCGCTACCCATCGCACTAACCGTCACATTCAGATCTTCAACCTGAAGCACGATTGCTTTCACCTGTTTAAATAACTGCTCGCCCGCTTTGGTTAGTGAAGGCTTTCGAGTCGAACGATCAAAAAGCTCAACATTAAAATCGATTTCAAGATTACTGATGCCTTGGCTCACCGCCGACTGAACCTTACCCAAATGACGAGCACTGGCAGAAAATGACCCTAATTCAACGGCATACACAAACATTTTCAGCTGTTCAATGTTGTACATTCGGTTTCTCCCAAAACTTACTATCACAATATGTGATGCTAACTATCTTTATATTATCACTTAAGTAGATACTATCTAGCCAAGTCATTAGCCCATCGGCGGCTATTTAATCGTAAAGAGAGTTAGAAAAATGTCACATAAAGAACGCATGTTGCACATGGTGCTATTTGAATTGGTTGCTTTGGTTTTGATGGCAGGGCTTGCAACCTATATTACAGGACACGGCGCAGGTGAAATGGCAGGCTTAGCGCTCGCAATATCATTGATAGCGATGGCTTGGAACTACGTTTACAACTATGGCTACGACAAAATTTACGGAACAGACCGAAGCAAAAGAACCACGAAAACACGTGTCCTGCACGGATTAGGTTTTGAGCTGGGCTTAATGACAGTGACTCTACCTGTCTTGATGTGGGTTCTACAACTCGACTTCCTAACCGTACTGATCATGGACATCGGCCTAGTTATTTTCTTCGTACTTTACGCGATAGCGTTCAACTGGGCGTATGACTCAATTCGAGATCAATTGGTAGCGAAAGGAAAAGTTGCAGCTCTGGTTTAGAGCGGTAAGTTCGTCTCGTATAACAAGAACATACACCCAAATGAAAACTGCCAAACTACAACATAGTTGGCAGTTTATTCATTTATGCATATAAGCTCATTTGTTAACGCCCTTGTTACATAGCAAAAACATCACACAGCCCTCCCTAATTAAGTCTAATAATCCGCCACTCACGAAGTAGCATCACAAATCCAAACATAAACTCCTCGTACCAGTTGCGCATTCATTTACATATAGGTAGTTTGAGCGGCTTCGCAACCTATCAATTCGAGCAATGACGTTCATGCGAGCATCTTTTTCGAGCAAAAGTGTTCGGATTAACATTTCAAGTGACTTTAATTAACAATTTTATGCTCAAACGCTCACTTTTAATGTTCGTTTATTTTCGAGTTCGCAAATATATGCACAATACACGTGCTAGATAAGCAAAACTAAAAAGGACTCGAACATGACAACAAACAAACACCCTTCTTTATTTGGGCAATGCTTGACTGAATTTATCGGTACAGGATTACTCATATTCTTTGGCGTTGGCTGTGTGGCCGCTCTGGTATTAACTGGTGCGACATTCGGACAATGGGAAATCAGCATCATCTGGGGCTTCGGTGTTGCGATTGCAATTTACTGTACTGCAGGTGTTTCTGGTGCACACATTAACTCGGCAGTGACCATCGCACTGGCACTGTTCCATGGCTTTGATAAGGCAAAAGTCGTGCCTTACATTATTTCTCAGCTACTTGGCGCATTCTACTCTGCAGCTTTATTTTACAGCCTATACAGCAACCTATTCACTGACTTAGAAATCGCGCATAACTTCGTTCGTAGCAGCCAAGAGGCACTATCAATCGCAGGTATCTTCTCGACCGACCCACATGCTCACTCTCTTTCTTCGACGCTTTTGCTGTGGAAGTCATGATTTCAGCTGTGTTGATTTTTGTCATTTTGGCGCTCTGTGATGAGAACAATGGCGCATCTTGCGACGCAATGAATCCACTGCTGAACGGTATTCTTATCGCGGTAATTGGTGAGTCTTTAGGTCCACTGACTGGCTTCGCAATGAACCCGGCTCGTGACTTTGGACCAAAACTTTTCGCCTACTTTGCAGGTTGGGATTTCGCATCGAGCAGTGCTCGTGATATTCCTTACTTCATCGTTCCAATTCTTGCTCCAATTGCTGGTGCGTGTTTTGGCGGTTGGTTGTACCCACGTGTTATCGGTGTTTACCTACTAGTAGAAGGCCAAGGCTGAACAATTCCAACCCAATGTGAAACAGCAGAAGAAGCTGAACAAGCTCAAGCTTAATTCCTAAGCGACCCTACATTTACTAAAATATAAATAACAAAACAAAAAGGATTCTTACCATGACCGAGCAAAAATACATTGTTGCCCTAGACCAAGGAACAACAAGTTCACGCGCCGTAATTCTCGACCATGATGCAAATATCGTCAGTTCTTCTCAGCGAGAGTTTACCCAGATTTATCCTAAAGCTGGCTGGGTTGAGCATGATCCAATGGAAATTTGGGCGACTCAAAGCTCTACATTGGTTGAAGCTTTGGCTAAAGCAGGCATTCGCAGCGATGAGCTAGCCGGCATTGGTATCACCAACCAACGTGAAACTACTATTGTATGGAACAAAGAAACTGGCAAACCGGTTTACAACGCAATCGTATGGCAGTGTCGCCGAACTGCCGACATCTGTGAAGACCTTAAAGCGCGTGGCCTAGAAGACTACGTACGTGACAATACTGGCTTAGTCCTTGACCCGTATTTCTCAGGTACCAAAGTAAAATGGATTCTAGACAACGTTGAAGGCGCTCGCGAAGACGCTGAAGCTGGCAAACTACTGTTCGGTACGGTTGATACTTGGTTGGTTTGGAAGATGACTCAAGGACGTGTTCACGTTACGGATTACACTAACGCGTCACGTACTATGTTGTTCAACATCAACGACCTATGCTGGGATCAAAAGCTACTTGATGAAATGGGGATCCCGTCATCAATGATGCCAGAAGTGAAGCGTTCTTCTGAAGTTTACGGTCAAACGAACCTTGGTGGTAAAGGCGGTACTCGTATTCCAATCGCGGGTATTGCGGGTGACCAACAAGCTGCACTTTACGGTCAAATGTGTGTAGAAGCAGGCCAAGCTAAGAACACTTATGGTACTGGTTGTTTCCTTCTAATGAACACAGGCCAAGAGAAAGTCACATCGAAAAACGGCCTTCTAACCACACTGGCATGTGGCCCTAAAGGCGAACCTGCATACGCACTGGAAGGTGCAGTATTCATGGGCGGCGCATCAATCCAATGGCTACGTGATGAAATGAAACTACTGGCTGGCGCAGAAGACTCTGAGTACTTCGCAACCAAAGTAGATTCTTCAAACGGCGTTTACGTAGTCCCTGCGTTTACTGGTTTAGGCGCACCATACTGGGATGCTTACGCTCGCGGTACGATTGTTGGCCTGACTCGTGGTGTTAACTCTAACCACATCATCCGTGCAACCTTGGAAGGTATTGCTTACCAAACGCGTGACGTACTAGACGCGATGCAAGCGGACTCTGGCATCAAGCTAGCAAACCTACGTGTTGATGGCGGCGCAGTAGCGAACAACTTCCTAATGCAATTCCAATCAGACGTGCTTGATACTGAGGTTCACCGCCCTGAAGTAACGGAAGTAACGGCTCTTGGTGCCGCTTACCTTGCTGGCCTAGCGGTTGGTTTCTGGGACAGCATTGACGAGCTTCAAGACAAAGCCGTTCTTAACCGCACCTTCATGCCGCACCACGACGAAGAGAAACGTAACCGCCGTTACAAAGGCTGGAAGCGTGCAATCAAGTGTGCACAGGTTTGGTCTGAACTGTACGATGACGACGAAGAGTAATACTGAGTATTCAGCTCATCGTTAATCATTAATCGTTGACCTAGGAACTCGAGCAGCCTCATCGATTAGATTGCTCGAACCTCAGCAAACGAAACTAAAAAGAGCACTATTTTGTGCTCTTTTTTGCGTTTCAGGCTCAAATTCCATGTTTTGAGCAGCGTTTTTGCGGTTTAGACATGATTCCTTACCATCATTACTTCTCTCTTTTCATCAATTCGAGCACAATAGCGTGAGTTTATATTTTCGATTTTGACGCGCTAGAGCCCTTTGCGCGCAGGGAGTGGTAAGTTAAGTGAAGCAGATACCAAGACACCAGCAGATTGTAGACCTGGTAAAAACACAAGGATATGTGAGTACCGATGAGCTCGTTGAAAAGTTCGATGTCAGCCCACAAACCATCAGACGAGACCTTAATGAACTGGCCGATAGCAACAAAATCCGTCGCTATCACGGTGGTGCAACCATTCCTTTAAGCTCGGAAAATACCTCTTATAACACGCGTAAAGCGCTTAACTTCAACGAAAAAGACGTGATCGCCGACGAGCTGGTTAAGCACATTCCAGATGGTGCAACCTTGTTCGTTGATATCGGCACCACACCAGAATCCGTGGCACGCGCGCTGAACAAAAACCACAAACAACTCAGAGTCGTGACTAACAACATCAACGTTGCCAGTATCCTGCTACCAAACCCAGAGATAAAGGTTATCTTGGCAGGTGGCGAAGTGAGAAACCGTGATGGCGGTATCGTGGGTGAAGCAACACTCGATTTCGTGAAGCAGTTCCGCCTCGATTTCGGCATTCTAGGGATCAGCGGCATCGACTTTGACGGCTCACTGCTTGATTTTGACTACCATGAAGTTCGAGTGAAGCAAGCTATCATCGAAAACAGCCGCAGCATCTTCCTGGCAATCGACCACAGTAAGTTTGGTCGCAACGCAATGGTTAAGCTGGGTAACATCTCTCAAGCACACATGGTGTTCACCAATAAACAGCCACCAGAAGAGATCCTGAACATCCTCAAGGATTCATCGATCCCATTGGAAGTGATCGAGACCGCGTCTCAACCACTAGCGTCGGACGAATAACAAAACGCTCAGAAATCATGTTCATTAAAAGAGCCCATTATTGATAGATCACTTTATCGATAATGGGCTTTTTTGTTACTTGGAAAGTCGCACTTGAACATGATTAATATCACTTCTATGCTCGAATGAGAGTTATTTGGAACCTTCGCTGTCATAATCGAAGGTTTTTTTATGCGCAAATCACATAAAACGCGCATAAACGAAAATAATAAATGACCGCAAACGAAAGTTAATATACGATTCAATTATGTTCTAAAATGCTCGTTCGCTCAGAAAGAGGTCAAAACCATGAGTGCTCAACAAACTAATTCAAACAATAGTACATCTTCAACTCTAGACTTAATCGTTATTGGCGGCGGCATCAATGGTGCGGGTATCGCGGCAGACGCTGCTGGTCGTGGTCTAAACGTTGGTTTATACGAAGCAAATGATTTCGCCTCTGCGACGTCTTCTGCAAGTTCAAAGCTAATCCACGGTGGCTTACGTTACCTTGAACATTATGAGTTTCGTTTAGTTTCAGAAGCACTTGCAGAGCGTGAAGTGTTGCTGAGAAAAGCACCTCATGTTGCACAACCAATGCGTTTCCGTTTACCGCACCGACCATTTTTACGCCCGGCTTGGATGATCCGCTGTGGCCTATTCCTTTACGATAACTTAGGTAAACGTACGACGCTTCCTGGAAGTAAAACGGTGAACTTGGCTCAATCAGGTTTACTGAAGCCAGAAATGAAAACAGGTTTCGAATACTCAGACTGCTGGGTCGATGATGCGCGTATGGTATTGCTGAACGTATTAGCGGCGAAAGAAAACAACGCAGAAATACGCAACTACTGCCGAGTTGAAAAAGCGCACCGCGAAGGCGACATTTGGCACGTAACGATTCTTGATGTGATGACAAACCAACGTTTCGAGCGCAAAGCGAAAGCATTGGTCAACGCAGCTGGCCCTTGGGTGAAACAGTTCTTTGATGATGGTTTAGAGCAGGCTTCGCCTCGTAATATTCGTCTGATCAAAGGCTCGCACATTGTTGTGCCACGCATTCACGACGAACCACAAGCGTACATTCTGCAAAACAAAGACAATCGTATTGTGTTCATGATCCCTTACCTAGATAAGTTCTCGCTCATCGGCACTACCGACCTTGAATACAAAGGCGACCCACGTAACGTCGCAATTGATGATGTCGAAGTAGATTACTTGATTGATATCGTTAACCAGCACTTTGTTAAACAGCTTGGCCGTGAAGACGTGGTTTGGACATACAGTGGCGTAAGGCCGCTTTGTGACGACGAATCTGATTCACCACAAGCGATCACTCGTGACTACACATTGGAATTGGACGCAGAGCTAGATCAAGCACCACTGCTTTCGATCTTCGGTGGCAAGTTGACCACTTATCGTAAACTCGGCGAAGCGGCACTGAACAAGCTAGAACCTTACCTGAAACACATGGGCGCACCTTGGACAGCTAACGACACACTACCGGGTGGTAACTTCAGCTGCAGCAGAGAACAGCTCGCTAAGATGATCCACACCAAGTACCCTTGGATATCAGAAGCACTGTTACTACGTTATGTGACTCAATTTGGTACTTACACTTGGAAGCTGCTGGAAGGTGCAACGAGCGAAGCTGATCTTGGTACCCAATTCTCAAGCGAAGCACACGGCGTTTATCAAGCTGAGATCGATTATTTGATCAATGAAGAGATGGCGATGACTGACGAAGACATCTTGTGGCGCAGAACCAAGCTTGGCCTGTACTTAAGTGAAACAGAGCAGCATGCAGTTTCTAGCTACTTAAAAGAGAATCTTGAAAGCACTGTGGTGAACTTTTCTCAAGTCGGTTAGTTCTTCTAGCAAAACCATCCGCTCCTGAATATAAATAATGACAAAGCTTAGCGCTCCCCACGCAAAGCTTTTTTATTGTCTACTATTCCGCTCAGCCTGAGACTTTATTCACACCTCTATTTTCAACAAAAACTAAATAGTGTTTTATTAATCCGGTTGATTATCAACTTCACAAAAGGTTGCTATTCTTTATCTCAACGAAACAACACATTTAAAAACGCTCACCATGTCAGCGCTTTAATAACGTTTGTCTCTATGTTTTCTCCCAATACGGCGGATTACCATAATATTCAGAGAAGTAGTCAATGAAGGCTCTCACCTTTGGTGCAAGTAACCTTGTGCTTGGGTACACAGCCCAAATTGCAGGCTCTGATGTTAATGGGTAATCTTCTAATATTTGAACCAGCTGACCGCTTTTCAGTTGTTCATAGGCACACCAATTCGATGTCACCGTGATCCCCATACCACCTGAGGCTGCGTCACGCAGTGCTTCCCCGTTATCTGCCCTGAACGACCCAGATGCCTTAATCGTCTTAGGCCCGCTTTCAGCATTGAAGGTCCAGTTTTCTAAACCAATTAAGCTAATACATTGATGATCGTTAAGATCTCGAGGTTTGGCTGGCTTACCATATTTGATTAAGTAATCAGGCGATGCACACACAATACGCTTGTCTGTCGCAAGTTTTCGGGCAATCAGTGTCGAGTCTTTCAGCTCCGAGATACGAATCGCGATATCAAAGCCACCCTCAACAACATCCACCATCGAATCTGATAGCCTGAGATCGACTTTTAACCCAGAGTAGCGCTCTAAGAATCCAGGTAAGGCAGGAACAAGATGCAAACGTCCAAAAGACGCAGATGCGGTAACTCGCAACGTTCCGGTTGGAGAATCACAACCCACACCGACCGCCGATTTGGCAGCATCCACGCTCGATAACACTTCTTCAGCATGAGGTAAGAATGCTTCCCCCTCTTCGGTTAAAGAGACCTTACGAGTGGTTCGGTGGACCAAGCGAACGCCTAAATTGTCTTCCAGTTTACTGATGTGCGAGCTTGCAACAGCAGGAGACAAACCAAGCTCTTGCCCAGCCATGCTGATGTTATGTGTGGAAGCTAAACGAACAAACAATTTGAGGTGTTCAATATTCATGAGATTACCAATAAAATCTTAAAAATCGTGTACCAGTAACCCTCATTATGCGTCATTCACATAACAATACAACGTATTAACTCAGTTGAATTGTGAAGATGTTATTGTGCCAAAACGAAAAAAACTCCCGAAGGAGTTTTTTTGTCTAAGTCTGCAATTCGCCATTTAGCTAATCAGCAAAATTACTAGCTCACTAGCCAGTTAAACGTGCATGCAGTGCATCTTTCAGTACAGAACGATCATGTTTCAGTTGGTGCATCGAGCCGTCATCAATGGGTGAATCTTTCAGCTCAAGCTTACGAATCTCTTTATCAAGGTTGTCGTACGTCTTCATGTCTGCTGCAAAGCCATCGTCAGTTTTAACAAGCTCAGCAATTTTATCTTTCATTTCAGGAAATTCGTGAACAAGAGAATGATTTTCACCTAGCATAGAAACCTCTTAAGTTGAGTAAAGTGATTGGTATTACGCATTCATTATTAACCTTAGCAAGGGAGTCAAATAACAAATGAGATCCAGTACACAGCATAGAATATAGACAATTCAGATTCACAAATTTACAACATCCACCAAGAAAATGGCTTTGCTGATTTTGAATTGTCTCAGCAACGGAAGTAGGTTTATGGCGATTATCCCGCCTCGAAAACAATACTTCTTTCGATTTTTACTTAGCCTGCAAGTATCGTTTTTAACTAAACGCTACCAAGCAAACGTCTGAATAACACTGTCTTTAGCCATTGGGTTTGATGCTATCGCATGGTTCACCTTAGCCAAAAATTGCTCTCTTGAATCAAGCAGGAAACCTTTCTGAGTCACGATGTTATTACCATGGTCGCCCCAATAGAAAGTGTCGATGTTTAGATTCTCAAGCAGATACTTTTCTTCTTCTAAGATCTGAAGTTGCGTCGGCATAACGAACTTGCCATCTTTTACTTCTTGTTCCATCACGGTTCCTGGCTGAATCGCTAACGCCATTGGCGCTATCTGCTCAGGTTTCATGATATTCAGCAACCTTGTTGTCTCGACAATGTGCTCGCGGGAACGCTCACGACCGCCGAGTCCAAAAATAAACGACAGTAGAGTTTCGATACCTGCCTCTTTTGCCAGCGCCATGCCCTCAATCGCTTGCTCTGGTGTCATACGCTTTTTGATATTATCGAGCACAACAGGATCACCAGACTCAAGACCTGCATACGCCATGCTTAACCCTGCACTTTTCAGCTCTTTAAGCTCACTCAAGCTCTTTCTACGAAAATCATTCAAACCGCTATAGAGTGATATTTTTCTACTTTCAGGAAAGGTGTGACGAAGCTTATCCAAAATCTTAAGGAGATAATCCGTACGAGCTGCCATCACGTTGCCATCAATAAGAAAAATCGATTCAACGTAAGGGTAGATCAGGCGTGCTTCTTCAATATCTTTAAACACGTCTTCAATGTCGCGAACCTTAAATCGCTTATCGCTGAACATATTACAGAACGTGCACGTGTTGATACTGCAACCTAAAGTGGTTTGAATCAGAATGCTCTTCGCCTCTGTCCATGGACGATATACTTTTCCCTCGTAATTCATATTGGTTTCTCCGGTCTATAAGCACGAGAGCGTGCTTTAATAAAACAGAGTTTATCAACACCAGTATTCATTGATAATTCGCGATATAGTCGAATCAGTTTTTAGATTTTTTATAAAATAAAAGCCTTGTGACAACACAAGGCTTTGTAGGGGTAACTCTCTACCGGAGCAGCTGAAAATGTGTTTCCACAAAAGAAGATTAGCTGCTGCACCCTTGGGTATGAACTCGATTCATGTCGTCACCGACTTGTGCTTCTTGAGACCCCGTCGATTGGCATCCTGCCACGAATAACAGCGTTACAGATAAGATAAGCCATTTCATAATAAATCCTCTTTCGGTCATGACTAAAGCATAGTGCTTAAAAGCGCGGATACCTCTGTCATTAACTAAAACCTTACCTACCGATAAGGCCTTGGTTAATGAACAAAGCATCGCTTCTTTAACTAACGACCTGCTTTTGTACAAAAAACTTTCACTTCAACGAATGAAAATCGTACAAGAGCGAAAATAGGACAGCTATGGAACTAAGAATAAGAACTAGAAGTTAGTCACTCGTCGCCAAACGTACAGCCGCTTCTGCATGAATGGCTGTGGTATCAAACAAGGGAACATCAGTGTGTTGCTGCTGAATCAGGAGGGCGATTTCAGTACAGCCCAGAATAACGGCTTCTGCACCTTGTTGGCCTAGCTTCTCAATGATTTGACGGTATACATCTCGAGATTCTTCTTTTACTTGGCCTCGACACAGCTCTTGATAAATGATGTTGTGGACTTTCTCTCGGTCACTCTCATCAGGAATCACCACATCGATACCGAATTTGTTAGTCAGGCGGCCTTTATAGAAATCTTGTTCCATCGTGAAAGCCGTGCCGAGTAGTCCGACTTTCTTCACTCCTTGTTCCAGCAGTTTCTGCGCTGTGGTATCAGCGATGTGCAAGATAGGAATCGTGGTCTTCTCTTCGATCTCAGGAACGACCTTATGCATGGTATTGGTACAAATCAGAATGAAATCAGCCCCGCCCTTCTCTACCGATAAAGCCGCGTCCGATAAGATATCCGCCGTCTCAGCCCAGCGACCTTGATGTTGAAGCTTTTCTATCTCATCGAAGTTCACGCTGTACATACAAACCTTTGCAGAATTGAGCCCGCCGAGTGTGGCTTTAAAGCCCTCGTTGATGGATTTGTAGTAGCTCACTGTCGACTCCCAACTCATACCGCCGAGCAAACCGATCGTTTTCATTTCTCTATTCCTTTAATTTCCGACTAACTCGATTAAACCGTCATGCATTGAAAATTTATAGTACGTTCTTGCTTAAAGCGAACCCATAACACCTTATTCCTTTCAAACGATTGCTTTCAAACCGTTCATTCCCAAAACCTCCGCTCACAAAAAAGGCTCGAATTTAAAATCCGAGCCTTTGAAGTTTTGACCAAGGGTATACTTGGCGTTAGTACACCTCACACCAATCTGATTTCATGTCGATCAGTGTCCAATCCTCTCTGGAATTCGCCTCATCTAGCGCTTTATCAAGCTTGCCAACGTGAGACTTACGATCGTACTGCCACTCGCGCTCAGCATCAGTGTGATGAACAATCATCGCCATTGAATTGGGTTGGCTCGTTGCCCATTGCATCATCGCTTGGTCACCGTCTGAGTTGCCGACCGCTAGAATAGGTTTCTTGCCGATAATATGCTGAATGTTAGTGACCTTTCCGGCTTTGTCATCAATGGTCAAAATCAACGAATCTTTGGTCACCGTTGGTTTGCCATCGTTGTAGCTGTAGTTGTATTTAAGCGCACTACCGATGATTTGCTCTGTAGGAATATTGTAAGCTTGTGGAGCCCACGCCCTCATGAAATCAACGCCTCCGCCCGACACAATATAAGTCTTAAAGTCATGCTCTTGCAGGTAAGTCAGCATCTCTTTCATTGGCTGATAAGTAGGGTCTGTGTAGGCTTTGTTGAAACGTTTATCTTTTGCTACCGTCAGCCATTGCTCAACGTCTTGCTGGTATTGCTCAACAGTCATACCAGAATGTGTCGCCATGATGATTTTCAATAGCCCTTCTTCACCGCTGCCCAGAACGCTCTCAATATCATCTTCGAGTACAAACTTAAACGGTGCTTCGGTTTTCCATTCAGGGTGATCAGGCGCCATCTCTTTTACACGATCTAGTGCAAAGGCTAATTGGAAGTAATAAGGCTTTTCCGACCAAAGCGTACCGTCGTTATCGAACACGGCAATGCGATCTTCAATTGCCACGAACGTATGAGACTCAGCTTTAGTGGCTTGCCCAACAAAGTCGACGATAGCGGATTTGCTCTCGCTGTCCTTCCAAGAAGGCAGCAAGTTGGGATCACAATCTTTAGCAAAAGATGAGAAAGAGAGACTGGATAAGATCGCGACAGATAAGAGGGTTATTTTCTTCATAGCAACTACCATGTTGTTGAATTAATTGTAGGGTTTAATTCAATTCATCCTAGTTGGTCTACTCTGATTTGCCACTTATGAACACTATAACCAATGCTCATGTTGGTATTAGATTAGTACCACAGCTAAGCTGGCTGAGGGTGCTCTGCGATGTATTTATCGAGAACTTAAAAGGAGACAAACAAAAAAGCAGAACTTCAATTCCTCAAAGTTCTGCTTTATCAATCCATGACTGCTTACACTCTGCGCTTTTTGAAAGCGTGCCAGCCAGCGCTGAGAATTGTTTTTACCACCACGCTTAATGCGCTAAGTTTAGGGTCAGCATTCTTGCCAGAGGCAATGCGCCACATTTGATGTTCATACCAAACCAGCCCGACCATCGCCACTTTGTCTAATGCGGGTTTTCCTGTGGTTGGCACCGTTAATGGCATGCCGTGGCTAGGGTTTTCAATTAACTTGTTAGGGAAATCAGGATCAACCGCCATTGTTCGCGCAATACCAATAAAATCGGTCGCCGAGGTGTTTAATGCTTCATTCATTGCTTGCGCGGTTCGAAAACCACCCGTGACCACCAGCGGTGTACTCACGAGTTTTCTCGCCTTAACCATGTAATCCATAAAATACGCTTCACGTTTTACTGTGCTGGACTTGATTGATTCAGCTTTGCTCTTTGAACCCATCATTGATGGACTTTCATAGGTGCCGCCAGAGATCTCAATCAGGTCGATACCGTTATCACTCAGAGTTTGTACAACCTGCATTGACTCTTCTTCAGTGAAGCCACCTTTCATGAAGTCGGCGCTGTTAAGCTTAATTCCGACAGGGAAATCTTCACCGACCTCTTTTCGAATCGCGCGATAAACCTCAAGCACAAAACGAAGTCTGTTTTCGAGTGAGCCACCCCATTTGTCTTGGCGTTGATTGTGTCTCGAAGACAAAAACTGACTGACAAGATAACCATGAGCACCGTGAATCTGGACACCAGTAAAACCCGCTTGTTTTGCAAGCTTTGCGCTCAGCGCGAACTTATCAATAATCGCGATTATTTCTTTTTCAGTCAGAGCTCGTGGCGTATTAAAGCCTTTCTCTAATCCGCGCTCTAAAGAGATAGCTGAAGGGGCAACCGGGCTATCGCATAAGAATTTAGGAATTTGCTTACCTGGGTGATTCAGTTGCATCCATATCTGCGAACCATTCTGTGTTCCGGCACTCGCCCACTCACGAAATACGGTTAAGTCACTGTGCTCATCTAACACAACGTTTTTAGGCTCACCAAGCGCGCCTCTATCGACCATCACGTTACCCGTTATGGATAGACCAATTCCTCCTTGAGCCCAACGCTGATAGAGCGTGACCAAACCTTGCTTAGGGTTATGCTGTTTATCACCTAGCTGTTCACTCATTGCCGATTTGAACAGGCGATTTTTGATCACTTGACCATTAGGAAGAGAAAAAGGGTCGTTGAGGCAGATTGGATTCATGCGCGTGGTTACTTTCTTGGGTTTATATATTGAGTCCAGTATGCCCTATTTTATCCGGCACTTCTGAGCATTTAACGCCTATTTCGAAGCAAGTTTCGCTCAATAAAAAATGCCAGCGGCATGGCAGCTGGCATTAATCGACTATAAATAGAATCTCAAAAACTGGGCTGACGCTGCTGAAAAATGTCAACCAGAAAGGCTCAAACACCCTTTACGCTCATGGTAATTGTCGTTATTGTGATTCTCTACGCCATCATCACAAGGACAGTCTGAGAGTTATGAACAGCACGATTGAAACTATTCTGGGGCACCGCTCCATTCGTCAATATACAAATCAACCGATTGAAAAAGCACAACTTGATGTGATTATTCAGGCTGGTCTCGCGGCTTCATCATCGAGCTTACTGCAGGCTGTTTCTATCGTGAGAGTGACAGACACCGAGAAGCGCAAGTTGCTAGCTGAATACGCAGGCAATCAAGCTTACGTGGAGAACGCGGCTGAGTTTTTGGTGTTCTGTATCGACTATCAACGCCACGCTCAAATTAACCCTGAAGTGAAAACCGACTTTACTGAACTGACCCTGATTGGCGCGGTCGATTCTGGCATCATGGCGCAAAACTGCATGCTGGCTGCTGAGTCTCTAGGTTTGGGTGGCGTTTACATTGGCGGGTTGCGTAACAGCGCACAACAAGTCGATGAACTGTTAGAACTGCCACAGCACACCGCCGTGTTGTTCGGGATGTGCTTAGGTCACCCGGCACAACAACCAGAGGTGAAACCTCGCCTCCCTGCTCACGTAGTAATGCACGAAAACCAATACCAACCGCTGAGCCTAGATGAAATTGCCAGCTACGATGATTCGATGCAAAGCTACTACGCAAGCCGTTCAAGCAACCAAAAGCAGAGCAGTTGGTCACAGCAGATCACACAGAAACTCTCTGGTGAATCTCGCCCGCATATCCTGCCTTACTTGAACAGCAAGCAGCTGACCAAGCGTTAAGCCGTTAAGCCGTTAAGCCGTTAAGCCGTTAAGCGATTAGAGCTAGCAACAAACAGCAGTACAAACAAAAATGTCAGCGTAATATACGCTGACATTTTTATTTATCCGGAGGCGGCTAGCTTACAGATATTTCTCAATCGGTAGCAATTGCAAAAAGCCTGACTGCATTCGTTCCCACTTACCCGTTTCTGGTTCGCTGTCCCAACGTTGATCGCCTGAATACCAATACACATCACCGTATTCCAATTCCAAGCGCCAGCTATTATCTTCACTCATTGCTTGCTCAATAGTGTCTGCTAACGTTTCAGCAATCTCTTTATTTTCGATGATCAAAACCGATTCAGTATTGAGGTAGGTAGAGCGCAAGTTGAAGTTAAATGAGCCGATGCTCGCGATGCTGCGGTCGAATACGACTGATTTAGCGTGCAAGCCATAGGCTGTCTCAGGCGCACATTTAGACGCGTCTTGAGTCGATGCTTCACACAACTTAGATTCTGGTTTTAGCTCAAACAGATCGATGCCATGCTCCAACATATCGTAACGTCTGCCCGCATAAGCAGAATGATTAGTCACCAGATCATTAGAGGCCATAGAGTTAGTTAGCGCTTTTATCTCAACGCCCTTATTGTTCAACACTTGCCACTCTTCAAGCTGACCATCATCGAATACAAGGTAAGCCGATTCCAATAAGATCTCTTGTTTCGATTCACTCGCTAACTTACCTAGAAGAATCGCGGTCGCTTTCGGTTCATCGGTATTGTCTGAATCATCAGGAACAGGCTGATCGTAAACAAAACGCGCATTCACCCATGCCATCTCACCAATCACCTCTTTCAGCAAACTATCAGCAGCCTTACGATCTAGTGGCAATTCCGGGTAATTTTGATAATGCGGAACGACAATATTATCTATCTTCGAGAGATCAGGTTGCTCGTCATCACCCAGCATATCGACAGGGTAAGACCAACGGCTGTTCCAGTATTCAACAAAACTGGTTTGGATGGTGTTAACTACCGAGCCCATGACTAATACATCGCGGTCTCGGAAATTGATTTCATCAGAAAGGTCGAAGTATTCATCACCAATATTACGTCCACCCACCACAGACAAAGTACCATCGACGGTAAACGACTTATTGTGCATACGGCGATTTAAACGAGAAAAGTCGCCGACAAAGCTCAGCCATTTACTGAAACCGCGGCGTGTTGGTGTTGGGTTGAAGATACGAATCTCGACGTTCGGGTGTGCATCCAGTGCCGACAGCAACCCTTCACGTTCGTTGAGGTTGATATCATCCAGCATTACGCGAACCTTCACACCGCGCTCGGCCGCTGCTAATAAACGGCTAGCGAGATAGCTGCCCGATTCGTCAGAGTTCCAGATGTAATATTGAATGTCGATGGTGTGCTCGGCACTTTCGACCAGCGCTAATCGCTGTGCCAAGGCATCCCAACCAGACTCTTGCAGACGAACCGCAGTGGTGCCTTGCTCTAAAGCTTCAGGCTGAAATTCATTGGTTAGAACCGATAAAGAACTAGGTGCAGGAGAGGTTGGCGGTTCTGTTGGATGATCGATGCCTTCAGGAAGTGAAGAACACCCACCTAAAACGGCGATTAAGATTAACGTTAAACTGATGCGTTGGAGCACAGGCATGTATCTGACTTCCTTTTCACGATGGCGTCTTTAGAAACTTTCCGTACAGCTTTTCAATGAACAAGCTATTCCGATCTATTCATTGATTATTACTGCTAAAGCCTGAAATTTATAGGTAATTATCCAGTATAAATTTAAAGGTCGGTAAATTGGCCCACAAATCACTTAAGTTGGGTGAGTGCCAAACAGTATAAACTCAGCGGCTTTTCGACCATGTCAATGGTGAGCTCTATTCGGTCTGGGTGATGCTTCACCATTGTTTGGAGATCTAGTTTCACCGCTTGATTTCACACTAACAGGCGTGTCGACTTACTTATATGAGATTGTGCAAACGCATTACTTACGTAAGCGCTAAAGCTGTTGTTCATCTAAGGGACATGTAAGGATCAACACCGAAAACATTGTTCACGCTGCATAACCTTTATCGTCTCTACACAAGCCTTCCTTATAGTAGTACCCTTTATCGTATTTCATTCTTAATGGTATTTATGTCTTATGAAGCTTTTGGTCGATCGCACTGGTGAACAGTTTTTAGAAATTCTGCAAGAATCGGGAGACACGCTGACGGTTCAATTCATTACCAATGAAGGCAATCGAAAGGGCAAGCCGTTCCAAGATCACTTGAGTGGATTGTTCCTCACAGGTTGGAAGCCGCGCACTACTTCAACCGCCATCGGATTAGAGCGCTTTAAGCAAGGCAAACTTGAAGATCCCAAAGTGAGTTTCGCATTGCACCAACTCTATCCACTGGGTCGAGACGTAAAGTTACCTTCTGGTGATATCGCAACTATCGCGAGTTACGCCAATACCCATGCCGATGGCTACTATATGTTTGTGCGCCTCAACGATGAGTTAACCCGACTCAAGATTACACCCGATTGGGAACTGCAACCTTCCGCTCAAAGATTGGCTCTGCCTTATTACCCAGCCCCAAGAACTAAAGAAGAGCTCGACAACATTGACGATTTTGATGCGTGGGCGGGCGGCTTCTAAACACTCCTAACCTACGCCGAGTAGCACATAATACCCAAGCTATTATCAATTATTTTTTGACAATAATTCAAATGTAGCACTGTTTATCGTTTCAAATATTCCCACTATTATTTATCCATCGACACAGACTGCAGCTCAATGAACAAAGAGTGGCACTGTAAACACAGACAAATCACCATTTCGGTGAAAAATAATATAGGTACCAACATGACTCAACTAACTATCGTCGCAAACATCGTCGCTAACGAAGACAAAATTGAATTGGTTAAAGCAGAGCTGCTAAAGCTGATTGATATTACTCGCGCTGAAGAAGGCTGCATCAACTACGACCTTCACCAAGACAATGAAAACCCAGCACATTTCACTTTCTACGAAAACTGGACGTCTCGTGAACTTTGGCAAACACACATGGGTAATACTCACCTCGCTGAATACATGGCAGCAACCGAAGGTAGTGTTACGTCATTTACACTTAACGAGATGACTAAGATCGCTTAAGTACAGTTTCAGTAGTCTGTTACTAGAAAGCACACTGACAAGCTATCGAGTTCAATTTGAAAGCCCCGCTACACGTCAGCGGGGCTTTTTCATTTATGCGGATATCGTCAGCCGCCTTAGTTAGAGCTTCAAACGGGGTTGAATAAAATCAATAAACGCCGAGATACGTTTAGAGACCGATGACGACTTGTAGTAAACCGCATTCACTCGCTCTCGGTCTGTGTTGGCAAGTTTGTCTTGTTCCAGAATAGGGATTAGGCGACCCGCAGCCATATCTTCCTGCACCATAAACCCCGATAAACAAGCAATCCCATTTCCAGCTAAGACTAGTTGACGCACGGTTTCACCATTACTGGCTGTCACAGTAGGCGCGACATCACTTTGGTTTGGTAAAGGCCAATGGTTAAGCACTTTGTTACCCGCAAACCCCACAATTTGATGCGAACTCAAATCTTCAGGTTTGGTGGGCACCCCACGCTTAGCGAGATAATCAGGTGACGCAACAATATGGAGTAAACTTTTTCCTAACGGGCGAGCGTGCAGTGTTGAATCGGACAACTTACCGATTCGAATCGCAACATCAGTTCTCTTTTCGAGAAGATCAACGAAGCCTTCGTTGGAAGTGAGTTCCAACTCAATGTCTGGGTAAGCCTCTTTGAATGACTGCACCAACGGCACTAGTTGGTGAAATACGAATGGACTGGCGGCATCGACTCTTAAACGACCTTTTGGCAACTCACCGCGCGACACGATTTCTTCTTCCGCGCTCTGAATCATCTGTAATCCCACCCTGACTGAATCGACAAACTGCCGTCCTTCCTCCGTCAATTCCACGCGTCTCGTTGTTCGGTTGAATATTGAGACGCCGAGTTGTAACTCAACCTTACTCACCGAGCGAGACACCTTGGCGACCTGCACATCCAGCGCCTCTGCCGCCGCAGAAAAACCACCAGCATCGACAACGGTGAGTACCATTTCTAAATCATCTGAACGGGTTAACATGAGGCTCCTTCGCTATCTTCATTTTGTTTAATGTCATCTCGCTTGTGCTCATCACAGCTCAAATCACGGTGTCTTTTCGATCTCATCAGCTTAATCCAATGATCGGCTAACCCTCCAATTATTGCAAATATCACAAAGGTTATTTGTTAATGATGGCATTTTTCACAAATATATTTTGCTAGATAATCCTCGCCATCAAACGAAGCGCTCCTATTGCAGTCACAAGCTGCCCCATTTTATCGCGCTCGGTACTTAACAAAGAACAGTAAGAGAGATGATTATGCCACTAGCATTACTTGCATTGACGCTCAGCGCCTTTGCCATCGGAACCACAGAATTTGTCATCGTAGGCTTGATTCCTACCATGGCGAGCGACTTGAATGTATCTCTGCCATCAGCAGGCCTATTAGTCAGTTTATACGCGCTTGGCGTTGCTATTGGCGCACCAGTCTTAACGGCATTAACCGGAAAGTGGAATCGTAAAGCGGTGTTGCTGACCGTGATGGCATTGTTTGTCATTGGTAACTTATTGGCGTGGCAAGCTCCAGGCTATAACACGCTGATCGCCGCACGAATTTTGACTGGCCTTGCCCATGGTGTGTTCTTCTCGATTGGATCGACCATCGCGACAGGTTTGGTTTCAAAAGATAAAGCAGCCAGTGCCATTGCGATCATGTTTACAGGTTTAACGGTTGCATTGGTAACCGGCGTACCACTGGGCACTTATATCGGCCAAACCTTTGGCTGGCAAGCGACCTTCTTGATCGTTGCTCTGCTTGGTCTTATTGCTCTTATCGGCAGCGCTATCTTGGTTCCAAGCAACCTTAAGCAACCACCAGCGGCGAAGATTTCAGCACAACTAAAGGTTCTAACTCAACCACGCTTACTGTTGGTTTACGCTATCACAGCACTAGGTTATGGCGGCACATTCACAGCGTTTACCTTCCTTGCTCCAATACTGGAAAATGTATCAGGATTTGATTCGAGCTCAATCAGCTTAATCATGTTGGTTTACGGTGTGTCAGTGGCGGTCGGTAACATCTGGGGCGGAAAAATGGCCGACAAGATGGGCCCAATTAAAGCACTGACCGTTATCTTCTCTGGTTTAGCCGCAGTACTGGTGGTATTCAACTTTACCGCAGTAAACCCTTACGCAGCTGTTGCTACCATTTTGGTTTGGGGTGCATTCGCATTCGGTAACGTTCCAGGACTACAAGTGTATGTTGTGAAACTGGCTGAGAAATACACACCAGACGCCGTCGATGTCGCTTCTGGATTGAACATTGCAGCCTTCAACGTCGGTATTGCATTAGGCTCATGGGGCGGTGGTTTGATTGTCGCGAAATCTGGATTAATGAACACCCCTTGGGTAGGTGCTGTGATCGTTTTGATCGCTCTTGTTCTGACTCGATTCAGTGGTGCGTTAGATAAAAAGCAAGCACAACAAGCTGTTCCATCTAGCATCTAGCATCTAGCATCTAGCATCTAGCATCTAGCAAGAATAGAAAAAACAAAGCCCGAACCTAGGTTCGGGCTTTATCAATTCAATCTGATTATTACTCGTTATCGATCGCTTTCAGCACTTTACATGGATTACCGACTGCAACCACATTGGCTGGGATGTCTTTGGTTACGACACTGCCCGCGCCAATCACGCTGTTTTCGCCAATGGTGACACCGGGGCAGATAATTACACCACCGCCAAGCCAAACATTGTTGCCAACATTAATCGGTGTGCCAAACTCAACGCCTTCTTCTACACGGCCTTTCACATCGAGTGGGTGACCTGCAGTCAGGATTTGAACGTTCGGACCAAGCAGCACATTGTCGCCAATAGTCACTTCAGCCACATCCAAAATCACGCAGTTAAAGTTAGCGTAGAAGTTCTTGCCTAGCTTGATGTTCGAGCCGTAGTCACAACGAAATGGAGGTTCTAAATGCGCATTTTCACAGTCCGGAATGAGCTCTTGCGTTGCTGCTTCCCATTCAGATGTGCCAGGAATACTGTTATTGAGTTTTTGAAGCACCTTGCGACATTCGATACGAGCTGCATAAAGCTCTTTATCCCAAGCCTGATAAGGTTCACCTGCTAGCATTTTTTGTTTTTCTGTTTTCACGTTACTTACCTGTTCTCACATCAATTAGCTATTTTCATATTACTTATCTAGCTCCACATTACTTAACTAATGGTGGTCAATTCATCGACCAAAAACGCAATATCGCACATCTAAATAACAGTGAATAAGGAGTGTTTGAGCTTGGTTTAAGAGATGCGCAGCTCGTCACTTTTTGTAGGTAAAATATGAAATTCGAACAGTGCTAATTTAGCTTCGCTATCGAATCACGTAACACCAAACTACCAGTGGTATTGATGGTGGTCGCTTGCTCTGTTTCACCGACAATTTGCAGGATCGCCTTTTGCGTCATTTGCTCTAATGGCACACTCACAGACGTTAAGCTTGGCGTTAAAAACGCCCCCACTTTGCTGTTATCAAAGCCGACGATCGAAACATCTTGAGGCAATGAGTACCCAAGTTCGGTTAACGCCTTAATCGCACCAATCGCCATATCATCGTTTTCAGACAAGATAGCAGTGAATGTGGTTCTGCTTTTTGCCAAAGCTTGAGCCGCGTGATAACCGCTCTCCATCGTCCAATCACCTTGAACAACGTTGGACTCATCCAATGCAACACCATGTTTAGTTAACACATCTTGATAGGCTTGGTAACGCAGCTCATCGGTCGAAGAACCGGCTTTACCACGAATCACTGCAATATCGGTATGACCCTGCTCGATGATGTGTTCAACCATCAAACAAGCGATCTGATAATGGTCGGTGGTAATAGCATGATTGGGCTTCGACGGCATTTCTCGGTTGAGTACCAGAATCGGAGTGTCAGTGCTTTCGATGATCTGAGCTATCTCGCTTTCGGTTAAACATTGCGGATAGATGATGATGCCCGCGCACTTCATATCCAGCAGGAAATTGATCGCCTTTCTTTCGTCTTCAGCGCTGTGTTTGCCATCGGTGATCACCAATTGGTGATTCGACTTTTCGCTATAAGAAGCCGCGTGATACATCAAGGAAGAGAAGTAAGGGCCATTGAACAACTCATTGGTAATTACAAAGCCGATGAAATTGGTCTTCTTGGTCGCCAATTGCTGAGCCAACAAGTTCGGTCGATAACCTGTTTCTTGAATCGCATCAAATACCTTTTTCACCACATCTGGGCGCACGATGTTCTTGCCATTTAAGACACGAGAAACGGTCGATTTAGATACGCCTGCGCGGTTTGCGACATCAAGCATGGTTACCATTCGCTTCTTTTCCTTTATAAAAAATTAGCCGACATAGGCCGACTAATTCATTGCAAAATGACAGCTCACAGTTCACATAACTGCGCTGGGGAATGCATTCTAAATAGTGGCACCGTTAGATGCAATCACACCTTTATACCACTCGAAAGACTTCTTGCGCTTGCGTTCTAGTGAGCCAGATTGATCGTTGTGCTTATCTACGTAAATGAATCCGTAGCGTTTTTTCATCTCGCCCGTGGTGAACGAAACTAAATCGATACAGCCCCAAGGGGTATAGCCCATCAAATCAACACCATCAATCGAAACGGCTTTTTTCATCTCTTTGATGTGGTCGCCAAGGTAAGCAATGCGGTAATCGTCATTAATGCTGCCATCTTCTTCAATGGTATCAACCGCGCCAAAACCGTTCTCAACGATGAACAATGGCACTTCATAACGTTCATACAGAGACGCTAAACAGAAACGCAAACCCGTCGGATCAATTGGCCAGCCCCAATCGCTAGACTGGATGAACGGATTATCGACCGAATTTTCATGACCGCCGTCCATCGCTTCTTCTGTAGATTGGTGAGAAGAAGAATCCAAGGTATTCGACATGTAGTAGCTAAAGCCTAAGTAATCAGCCTTACCTTCTTTTAGGATCTGCTCATCTTCAGGCTGCATCTCAATGTTGAAGCCTTTGATTGCCCAGTCACGCGTAGCGTAATTTGGGTAATGACCGCGAACCATCACATCTGAGAAGAAGTAACGGTCACGCATCGCTTGTTGTGCCACCATAATGTCTTCCGGTTTAGAAGAACGAGGATAGAAAGGCACCATCGCACACATTGCGCCGATTTGAAGATCTGGATTGATCTCGTGACCTTTCTTAACCACCAAAGCACTTGCAACAAACTGATGGTGAACCGCTTGATACATCGCCTCTTGCGGCTTTTCGCATTGTGGAAACTTCACGCCTGAGCATAACCAACCGAAAATATCTGCCGAGGTGTTCATCTGGTTGTTGATCTCGTTAAACGTCATCCAGTATTTCACTTTGTGTTGGTATCGTTCCATCACTGCAGTTGAATACTTAACGAAGAAGTCGATCACTTTGCGGTTCATCCAGCCGCCATATTCCTTAGCTAGATGGTAAGGCATTTCAAAGTGGCTCAGTGTTACCACAGGCTGAATGTCGTATTTCAACAGCTCGTCAAACAGATCATCGTAAAACGCTAAACCCGCTTCACACGGTTCAGCTTCATCGCCATTTGGGAAGATACGCGTCCACGCGATACTGGTACGGAAACACTTAAAGCCCATCTCAGCGAATAACTTAATGTCTTCTTTGTAGCGATGGTAGAAATCCACTGCGACTTGGTTAGGATAGTTTTCGCCGTCAATCACGCCATCGGTGATTCGACGTTGTACACCATGAGCGCCCGCTGTTAATACATCAACAACACTGACACCTTTACCATTCGCATCCCAGCCGCCTTCTAGTTGATGCGCTGCTACTGCACCGCCCCATAAAAAATCGTTCGGAAATTCGTTGTTCATACCATTACTCGCTACAAGTTATTCGTGAAAAAGATCAGGATTAGAGAGCTCATTGCAACTCTGAAACCGATTTCAATAAAAGAAAAGATACAGGTTGAAACCGGTTTCAGCAATAGTTAAAAGATCTTTTTTGATCGATCTAAAGACTAATCAACAGTCAGCATTACGATCAATGCTGTTCAAAATACTGATCATGCAGTGATTTGCCAGATTGGTCTTGAGTGCCAGGGTAGAACTGGACGAGTGTCTGATCGGCTAGTGTGAGGTGAATCCTACCCTCTTTGACTTTCAACCAGTTGGTGCCGTTGGTCTTATAGACGGCAGGAAAGCTGCCCCAGCCAGACTCTGATACCTGCAGCTCTTGAAATAGGTTAATCGGGGCTAGCTTATTGCTGTCGAAGTTTGCGTCAGCATAGACTGATAATGGCTCGATGGCATCATTTGGCTTGAACGTATAACAGCTCACAGAGGCTGAAGTGCGATCAAACCACTGGTAAGGTTGTGCGCCGATTAAATCGTAGACCGTGCAATCATTGAATTGAATAGCCCACTCTTGGTGAGCTTTAAAACCAAGGTAACCAATGGGTTGTGATGGTTCAGGTTTCGCGTCCGTCTCCTGCTCATGTACTTGTTCTGAGGTAGCACATCCCATCAGCCCAAGACTAAAAAGGAAAGTCACAGCATGCTTCATCATTGTAATACCTCAGTTCCGTTGGTGAGTTAAAAGCTATTCAAGCTCCCTCCATTAAACGGTAAGTTCCAAGCGATTACCATCTGGATCGAGTATACAGCTCTCATAATAGCCATCGCCTGTTTTTCTTGGGCCATCTAAGCGCTCATAGCCGTCTTCGACCAAGCGTTGAGTGAGTGCATCGACCGCTTGTTCCGACCCGAGTGAAATCGCCATATGAACAAAGCCTGTAAACTGATCATAGATGGGCTTTGTTTCCTAAT
>NZ_JBFRLK010000073.1:0-11252 GCF_041469805.1 Vibrio sp. 10N.286.48.C11
TTTTTCATGATCTTGCCCTGGTCTCTATAACTCTACTCATTTGGGATTAGTTTACTGAATGTTTTGACCGGTTGATAAGTTAAATTTATGCATTCAGATTGTTATTAACGGATGCTAAAACACGAATAAACATCAGTTTATGTTAACACTCCAAATTCCTTAATTTTCATGAAATTTATGACAACCAAGCACCATTAAAACAGGTTTATAAATTAATGTAGATTTATCGCAAAAAGCAGCATGACATTTACTAATATTTCTCGCCCTCCTTTTAACGAGATTTTAGTCACGTTTTATTCACTCTGAAAACGCCGAACATGATTGAAAAACTAGCGGTGTGGTGGTTATGCGAGCACTTAGAATAAAAATGAAAGAAAAAGGTTTCGTTTTCAGTTAGATGTGGCATTATCAATCTCGTTAAGACGATGTGCGTACATCGTATAATGGCTATTACCTCAGCCTTCCAAGCTGATGATGCGGGTTCGATTCCCGCTGTACGCTCCAGTCTTCTTGATGCCTCAGTCTTACTCTTAAGACAGTGTGCGTGCATCGTATAATGGCTATTACCTCAGCCTTCCAAGCTGATGATGCGGGTTCGATTCCCGCTGCACGCTCCAACTTCTCCTTAAGCTCCATGACATGCTTTCTTCCAGCGATACCCTATTCAAAAACTTTCTCCGTTCGATAAATCCATAGTCATTAAATCTATACTGATTAAACTTATTTTGTTTAAGCTTAGATTGACCAACCAAAGCTATTAACTCCTTAATTCGCTTCGTATTTCTGACACCTATCCAAATCACACATTGCAGTTCAGCTTTTAATGATTTTCAAAATTGTTCCAATTTAATAATCTTGGTCAATATCTGCAAAAATCATTGTGGTAATGTGCGCGCATTAGCAACAACCCACAAATAATAAAAATGTTTAAAATCAATGAGTTAACAATTAACATCGAAGCAATTAATGTCGCGTTAGCGAAAGTTGAAAATGCCAATAAAATTCAGCTAGATACATTGAAAGGTTATGTGAACAGCGAGCCTGAACAGGCTGTACTGGCTTTTCGATCGCTGAATGAAGCAGAGTCAATCGACGACAAGTTTAAAAAGATCATGGCAGAGCTACCGCACCTAAGCGGCGAAGCACACCACCTGCTTGAAACTTCTATCTTGCTACAGTGACTATAAATAAAGATAAGCCTCAGCGAATCCCTCACAGCAAAGCGCTTTAGGTATAAGTTAAGACTTATCTTTAATTTTCTAGCCCTCATTGAATTTCTAATTCAACAAAGCGCTATTGATTAACGTCTAAAGCGTTATCGACTTCGCCATGCCCGCTTCCGCATGTCCTGGAATATTGCAGGCAAATTCGACTTGATTATCACCGTGGAAATGCCACAGCATCTGCTTCGCTTTACCCGGCTTAACTGTCACTGTGCTACCCGAGTCATGAGCGTGATTACCCATGTTTTTCATCATTTCACGGTGCTCTAGCTGCTCTGAAGCAGAACCAATCGAGAATTCGTGGTCGATCTTGCCTGTGTTCATCACGACGAACTGCACCACGTCATTCGGCTCAATATCAACCTTGTTCTTAAATGTGATTTTCATATCGTCACTTAGTAGAACATGAAGCACTTTATCCGGCTTTGCGCCTGTCGCAGGCATACCCACTTCAGACATACCTTCCATATTCATCATCGAATGGTCCATCTTTCCATCCTTCATCATGCTGTGATCCATTTTTGAATGATCCATCTCTCCATTTTTCATCATTGAGTGGTCCATTTCAGCAAAAGCCGTTGCAGTAGTTAACGTCAGTGCAATCGCAATAAGTGTCTTTTTCATGATCGTTCCTTAGATTAATTCAGTTATTTATTTGTTAGTTTCACATGTTCATGTGGTACTCCCTTACCCACTCTGTTTTTGGTCAGTAAGGGCTAATAATCAATACGTTATTTGTTTGTCTCGTTTTGGCTATGCGTGATCTCACGCAGCTTCCAGAGCTTAAAGATTGCAGGCAACACCAGTAGGGTAAGCAACAATGCAGACGCCATTCCGCCTATCATTGGCGCAGCAATTCGCTGCATCACTTCAGAGCCCGTTCCCTCGCCATACATAATTGGAATGAGGCCGATGATCACCGTAAGTACTGTCATCATCACCGGGCGAACACGCAGTCCTGCGCCCTCACGAATCGCATCCGTTAAGTCTTCACTCTGAAGTGCTTGCTGGTTCTGCTCCGCATCCAATTTCTTGTAGTGCCATGCTTGGTTTAGGTAGACCAACATGATGACGCCTATCTCAACAGCAACCCCGGCAAGCGCGATGAAGCCTACACCCACCGCAATGGAGAAGTTGTAATTGAGGACATGCATCAGCCATAGGCCACCAACCATCGCGAGTGGCAATGTCAGCATAATCATCATCACCTCACCGACACGGCGGAAGCTGAGGTAGAGCAATAACATGATGATGGCGATGGTAATTGGCACAACGACACTTAAACGTTCTTTGGCGCGCTCCATGTATTCGTATTGACCAGACCATGCCAGTGAATATCCGGCAGGCAAGACGATTTGATCGGTAACGACTTTTTGCGCCTCTGCCACATAAGAACCAAGGTCGCGCTCTTCGATGTCAACGAACACCCAGCCATTAGGACGCGCGTTCTCCGTCTTAATCATTGGTGGCCCATCTTCATAGCGAATATCCGCGACATCAGACAAAGCAATTCGCGCTCCATTTGGTGTCACTAACGGCAGGTTCTGCAGCTTAACGACAGAATCACGATAGCTTTGTGGGTAACGGACATTGATTGGATAACGCTCTAGCCCCTCAACGGTTTCGCCCACGTTCATGCCACCAACCGCCGTCGAGATAACTTGTTGCACTTCTTTAATGCTCAAGCCATATCGCGCAGCAGAACGACGTTTAATGTCTATCGTGACATAACGACCACCCGCAACACGCTCGGCGTAGACAGAGGCCGTGCCATTGACACCATTCAAGATAGGTTCAAGTTGAGAGCCAATATCCTCTATCACGCTCAGATCCGGGCCAGCGATTTTGATACCAATTGGCGTTTTGATACCAGTCGCTAACATGTCGATACGCGTTTTGATTGGCATAACCCACGCATTGGTCAAACCGGGGAACTGAATCAGATCATCAAACTCTTTTCGTAGCGACTCAGTAGTGACACCGTCACGCCACTGTTCTCGCGGTTTAAGCTGAATCACAGTTTCAATCATGGTTAACGGTGCAGGATCGGTTGCTGTCTCTGCTCGACCAATTTTGCCCCACGTGGTTTCGACTTCTGGAATGGTTTTAATGAGCTTGTTGGTTTGTTGCAACAACTCACGAGCCTTACCTATTGAGATGCCCGGATACGTGGTTGGCATGTACATCAAATCCCCTTCGTCCAAAGGAGGGATGAACTCACTACCAAGCTTACTGGTTGGGTAATAAGCAGACGCCATTAAGCCAAGTGCGATAACAATCATCACCTTTGGATATTTTAGGCTGAGGTTCAGAAGCGGTTTGTACATCGCCACTAGGCTGCGGTTGACTGGGTTTTTGTGTTCAGGCAACACGTTACCGCGAATGAAGTAACCCATTAGCACAGGCACAAGCGTGATAGCCAAACCCGCCGCTGCGGCCATCGCATACGTCTTGGTAAACGCAAGTGGCGAGAACATCTTGCCCTCTTGCCCTTCTAGCGCGAACACAGGCACAAAACTCAAGGTAATGATAATCAGAGAGAAGAACAGCGGCGCGCCAACTTCTTCTGCTGCCTTACCAATCACTTGCCAACGGTTTTTGTCAGTAAGCGGAGTCCGTTCAATGTGTTTATGAACGTTCTCAATCATCACTATGGCACCATCCACCATGGCGCCAATCGCAATCGCGATCCCGCCAAGAGACATAATGTTGGCGTTAATACCCTGCCAATGCATAACGATGAATGCGCCTAAGATACCGACAGGCAGACTTAGCGCGATAACCAGTGATGATCGGATATGGAACAAGAACAGCGCACACACGACGGCGACCACGATGAACTCTTCAGCCAGCTTCTTCCAAAGGTTTTCAACGGCTGAATCAATCAAAGTAGAACGGTCATAAGTTGCGACAATCTCGACACCATCAGGTAAACCAGCTTGCAGTTCAGCGAGCTTGGATTTCACCGAGTCGATCACTTCACTGGCATTTTCACCAAAGCGCATCACAATAACGCCGCCAACCGCTTCACCCTCACCATTGAGTTCAGAGATACCGCGACGCATTTGCGGGCCAAGATTAATGTCAGCAATGTCACCTAATAGCAACGGAGTACCTTTGTCGGTCACTTTTAGCGGCAGAGATTGAATGTCTTCGATGCTTGTCAGGTAACCGGTGGTACGAACCATATGTTCGGCTTCCGCAATCTCAACAACAGACGCTCCTGTTTCTTGATTACCATCTTGGATTGCCTTGTTGACTTGCTGAAGCGTTAGGTCGTAAGCACGTAACTTGGCAGGATCAATCTGTACTTGGTACTGCTTCACCATGCCACCAACGGTCGCCACTTCAGACACGCCTTCTACAGTTTGCAATTCATACTTCAAGAACCAATCTTGCAAACTACGAAGTTCCGCTAAGTCATGCTGACCGGTTTTATCTTGCAACACGTAGCTGTAAACCCAGCCCACACCGGTTGCATCTGGCCCTAGTGTTGGCTTGGCACTCGATGGCAAGTTAGGTGCAACTTGGCTTAAGTACTCCAGCACTCGTGAACGTGCCCAGTACATATCAGTATCGTCATTGAAGATGATATAGACATAGGAATCACCAAAGAACGAGTAGCCACGAACCGTTTCAGCACCCGGTACAGCTAACATGGCAGTGGTCAATGGATAAGTCACCTGATCTTCGACCACTTGTGGCGCTTGCCCCGGATAACTGGTTTTGATAATTACCTGAACATCTGATAAATCTGGAATGGCATCGACCGGTGTATTTTTAACGCTGTATAAGCCGCCAAATACGATGGCTACAGTAGCAACCAGCACTAAGAAGCGGTTGCTAATAGACCAGCGAATGATTGCATTGATCATAGTTCGCCCTCACCCGTGCTATTCGTCGGTTCGAGAGATTTGAGCACATAATCAGAACCTTGCTTCGCCACTAGAAACCGAATAGTTTGACCCTCGGCAAACTCAGATAAATCAAGGTCATCACTGGCTTGGAAATTCATTTCACCCGCTTTCCAATTCCACTCAGGGACTGGCTGATGTTTTACGGTGATCATGCCAAAATCTGCCATCAACATGGTAATGTCACCCGTTACCCAAACTTCGCCGGCGATCTTGTGTTTGTTGACCTTGTAATCCACAACCTCGTACTGCCCTGACTCTGTCTTTCTCATCTCAAAATCAATCGCCTTACCACGTTGCACGTCACTCATGTCCAAGCCTTCCGCAAAGGTGAAATTCATCACCATGCCCGGCCAATCCCATTCAGGAACAGGCTGATGGTTAATCGTCACCATGCGACTGCCTTGCATAACGTCGGAAATTTCGCCATTTGCCCACACGGTTTCAGCTTCTTCTTCAACGCCATTGATGCGTGACAGATCAGCAGATTGGCTCGATTCAGAATCCAACATGAAGTGTGCAGAAGTGACAATGTTTTCACCTTGCTCTAGCCCTTGAAGCACCTCTATTTTTTCGCCAGCTTCACGACCAACTTCAATACGAGCAGAACGATACTTGCCAGAACCTTCTGTCATCACCACTCGAGTCATACCACCGGAGTGAATCACCGAAGATCTTGGGATAGTAAGAACGGCTTCATCACTGATGGGTTTCAGCGCAATATTGGCAAACATATTTGGCTTAAGCTCGCCATTTGGGTTGGAGAACTTCAAACGAACGCGTAAAGTTCGAGTTTTCGGGTCAAGAATTGGATACACATAATCAACGTTGCCCTGCCACTCTTTACCCGGAATCGCATCAAGTGTCATCTCTGCATTACTGCCCGATGAGATCCAGTGAGCTTGGCGCTCAAACACTTCGGCATCAACCCACACCTCGTCTAGAGGGCCTGCGCTGATTACCGCTTGCGCAGGCGAAAGATAACCACCCTCACGAATATTGAGGCTAGCGATAACGCCATCTGCAGGTGCTTTAATTTTTATGGTTTGCGAGGCTTTCCCTTTACGAGCGATGGATCGTATCTGCGCTTTATCTACACCTAGGGTGACCAAGCGTTCAGTCGAGCCCTTGATCAAACCTTTACGACCCGTTTTATAAGCACTGATCAACTCTTCTTGTGCTTTAACAAGCTCTGGAGAATAGAGTGTGAAAAGTACATCACCTTTGTTTACCTTCTCACCCACTGCGTTGATGTAGAGCTTCTCAACCCAACCAGCTGCTCTTACGTTGGTTTGCCACAATGTACTTTCATCGAACGCCACATAACCCACGGTTTCAATCCGAGGAGACAGCGCTTCGAACTTAACTTTCGCTGTTTTGACACCCAGGTTATTTTCTACCGACGAATCAATAAACACGGTACCGGGCTCATCTTTAGCACCACTTGAGTCATCCGCGTAAACAGGGATTAAATCCATCCCCATAGGTGACTGACCCGGCTTGTCTCGCTGATAATTTGGGTCCATCGGAGCTACCCAGTACAGAGGCTCATCCTTGGCCTGTTTACTTACATCTGCGTCTGTACTCGTTGCCATTGCTGACATGTTATGTGCTGACCCAACGACAAAGTGATTCACACTAAAACCTAATGCTCCACCGACCAATAAAGCGATAGTCGCTACTTTTACTGTATTCATTGTCTATTCCCTTATTGATTGGCTGTATGTTTAGTTGCGCTTGAGTTGAGTTGTGGTTGGTTTACTTGGTATTCAAAACCACTGACTAACGCAGCTAACTTGCTGTTAACGATGTTGAGGTCGGTGATCAAACGTTGTTGCTCTAACTTAAGTGCCAGCTCATCGGTCGTTGCTAAAATGACATCGTTAAACTGAGCGGTATTGTTTTGGTAGCCCCTTTCAACCGCGCTGATTCGTGCTGCGGTTTGAGGAAGCAAGGACGTTTGATAACGATCTAATCGCTGGATCAGATTTGATCGGTCCACCAGCAATGCGTTCACTTGCGCGTTCATTTGAGAAAGTAAGGTGTCTTTTTGAGACTTGGCCGCACCAACTTGATACTGAGCAGCCGATAAGTTTTTATCTTGTCGATTCCCCGTAAACAGCGGGATGTCGACTGTCAGATAAGCACTCACCAGATCAGAAGCAGGTTCACCCGCCATGTTATTGGCTTGACGGTGTGCATACATCACTTCCACCCCAAACTGCGGGGTATAAGCTTGCTCGGCTAACTCAACTTGAGTTTGATTGGAGGAAATACTGACATCGGAGATCTTAACCAAAGGATGGTCAGTCAGTAGCTGGTAGTGCTTGGTTGAATCGATATTGGTCGCTAATTTACTTTCTAACAATGACCAATCGATTTGGTTAGTTGCATTCAGTGTGCCCTGAGAATCAAGAACCTGAGAGCCTAGCCAATCAGAACCCAACCATTCAGAAAGCTGAGAGATTAAGCGGCGCTGAACCTGCTTGTTTGCCTGAAGTTTCTCATCAAGCTTACTCACTTGAAGCTGAGCGTTAAGCAGATCTTGCGCTTCACTTTTACCAATCGAGTAATTGGTTTGTACATAGTTTTCAAGCTCAACCAACAAACGACGATTTTGACGAATCACCGACTCAGCCTTTTGCTGATAACCTAACTTAAGCCAAAGCTGCGTCATGCTATTCGCAACCGTCAATTCTCTTGCGTGCACCTGCAAAGCTAACGCATCAGCCTGCTGGCCTGCCTTTTTCTGTTGGAGGTTAAGCGTATCGCCACGCTCAAACTGCTGCATCAGCCCTACCGATATATTAGTCATCGGGTCTTCGTCGAATTGAAAGCTATCGACAGGCAAACCGCCAAATCCAACTTTCAATTTTGGGTCCATTAAGGTCGAGCTGGCAATGCCCGTTTCTCGCATCGCTTGAGACTGAGCAAAGTACTGCTTGCGATTTCCATCTTCGCTTAACGCAATCTCAATCAGTGTATTGAGTTGCTGCGTCGAGCTTGCTTGGTCATGTGCTGAAATGCGTTGAGCATTTGAAGCTGACGCCGTGGTAGCCGCGAGCGTAGCACTTGAAAACAAGGCCATAGGCAAGGCAGCAGCAACCACTAAGCTCGTGTTCATGACAAACACAGAGGTTGTTGGTTTCATATTCACAATGAATGTCCATATCTAGCGCTAATTAGCGCATAAAAAAGAATGGCTTATCAGATGTATCTAACTGATAGAACTGTATTTTTAGATATAGATTTATGCGGAAGGTGGGCGTAGCAAAGATTGAGCGCGTGCGACTTTCTGGCCAATCGTGACCGATTGAAAACGAGCTAATGAAAAGGAAAGTTGATCAACGGCTTGAACAGCCTGGATTGGATAGGGACTTGCAGAACACATTGAGGCACAGCAATCGGCACTCGAACAATGGTTACCCATCATCGAGCTACCGTCTTCGCTCATTGAAGACATATCGCATTGAGCCATCAAAGCATGGGCACTCATGTTAGAGTCTTCAGCGTGTACTTCTTCACTCATCACATGACACCCCGCCATTGAATCATTAACCGAAGTATCGCTGTGGTAACAAGCCGACTTGCTCGACCCCATTTCCATCATCATTACTTCAGTCATCAAGGCTGAGGAGCTTGAGGCATAGCTAGACATCAACATCGCAATGATGCTGAAAACAATAATCCAAGTTTTTCGGAATGTGTTTGTCATAGTTTACCTTTGAATTTACAACGCAACTATAAACGTTCCCCTTAGGGTAAGGTCAATGTCATTGTGCCGATATTTACCTGACCGTTGAAAAAGTATTCATCCTCTCTTTCATCAAAACGAGATAATTCTTCGACTTTACAGTTTTTTTCTTTAAAAATTATCCAATTAGCTAGCGAAACCTCTATCTGTGTATTTTACTTAAAATAGTGCAACCACGATTCACGGATGAGAAAAATGGCTAACAAAAAAAACGTCGAAGCAAACAAGAAAAATACAGAAATCAAAAATAAGAAAAGTAACGAGCTAGAACAAAAGAAACCAACACAAAAAAAGAAGCTCAGACTGCATTCACACCTAAAAGTTAATATCCCACTTTTTCAATCACTCATGATGATACTGCCATCATTGGCTAAACACGCGTCTGCCCAGGGTGCAGACAGCTCGGGCGATACCGTAGATCAGCTACCCGTAAATAACGTGACAGAAAAAGATGTCAGCGACGACCATGGAAAAACAGACTCATCAGCGGTTACTCATCAAGAGGCTCAAAAGAGCGACAGCGACGTAAACTCCACCTTAAGTGCAAGCCACGATCCCCATGGCTCGAGCTCTAACTTGGTTCCTTCTCATCATTTATCGACACTTTCTCACCCGCAAGTCCATTACGTTCCTTCGGTATCTATCCCAACCATTTCTTCTGGAAGTAACAGCCAGCCAACTCATTCGAATGCACCTACGACGCCCGCTTTACCCGTTACTTTCATGCCAGAAGTCATAAAAGGTACCTACGGAGAGCTTCATGTAGATGCAAATGGTCAATACACATTTGTATTGAATCCAAATTCTCCTCAATACATCCTGTTAAACCAGCACCAACCAGGTACTGATCATTTTGCGTTACATCTATCTAACGGCTCGAGCATCATTGTTCAGATACCGGTAACAGGTAAGCAAGACACGCCAAATATTTCTGGAGACTTAACAGGTGTGGTAACAGAAGATCACAATATTGATTCACAAGGCTTGTTACATGCGAACGGCAAAATCGATGTCATAGACCCTGACCAAAATGAAAGTTCGGTTACGCCGGAAGTTATCTCAGGTAAATATGGTTCATTAACTATCGATGCTGATGGACATTGGCAGTATCAAGTTGATAACTCGCTCTCTAATGTTCAAGCTTTAACCGCAGCCACTTCACTGCATGAAAGTTTCACAATTCACACCAAAGATGGCACACCGCAAACGATCGATATGACGATTGGCGGAAACGACGACAATGCCGTAATTACGGGTGTGGATGCTGGCACGTTAACTGAAGATTTAACGACACAAGTTCAAGGGCAGCTTTCGGTAACGGACTCTGATCTTGGAGAGGACCACTTTCAAGCCTCACAAGTGACTAGTAATTTCGGTACGCTAAGCATCACCAAAGACGGTGCGTGGACATACAGTTTAGACAACAATAACCCAGTAGTTCAAAGACTTGGCCAAGGTTCAACTGCGACAGACATCGTCACTGTTCACTCAGCTGATGGCACAGCGCATCAAGTTATGGTTACGATTAATGGCACCAACGACCATGCGGTAATCACGAGTAGTACAGCAAATTCACCAAGTTCGTTTTTGGCTATCGGGAAAAGTAATGGCTCAAGCCAAGTTACTGAAGATAAAAACCTAACGGTTTCGGGCCAACTCAACATCACCGATATCGACTCAAAAGAGGCGCATTTTTCTAATTCCGACCTCAAGGGGACACTGGGTACTTTACACCTTAAAGACAATGGCGATTGGACCTATGACCTAGATAATAAAAAACCACAAGTTCAAGCTCTTGGTCAAGGTTCTGCGACAACAGACATCATAACCATCCACTCCGCCGACGGCACTCCTCATCAAATTACAATTACCGTTATCGGCACCAATGATAAAGCCGTGATAAGCGGAACAAGTGCTGGAGTGGTAACCGAAGAGTCCCAACTTCAGACCTTGGGCACACTTGCGGTAACGGATGTAGATACTGGCGAAGCGCATTTCGCTACTTCATCCACAGGAAGTACCGATATTGCAGGCTCGTTTGGTACGCTTCATCTGACCGATACTGGTTCTTGGACGTACGATCTTGATAACACTAACCCGACCGTTCAAGCATTAGGTAAAGGCTCGACAGCTACTGATACCATCACCGTTCATTCTGCTGATGGCACGTCGCATCAAGTGACTATCACAGTAAATGGCACTAATGACAAAGCTACTGTCAGCAGTGCGACCGTTGCCATCGATGAAACCGACAAAGCGGTAACGACATCAGGAACATTGACCAGTACCGACGTAGATAATCCAGATAATGCATTCACACCGGATTCAATTACTGGCACCAACGGTGACCTGACTATTGAT